>NZ_KV832118.1:164349-330496 GCF_001837335.1 Streptococcus sp. HMSC066F01 | reverse complement strand
AGCTGCTGCAACTTTTGGAGTTCCAGGAGTTGCTTCTTCTGATGCTCCTTCAGCTGTTTCGTAGTTTCCGTTACGTCCTGGAGTTGCGTAGTTGAATTTCTTGATCATGAAGTTGGCAATGAAGTACATGATAACCGCAAAGAGAACAGTTACCCAGATAAAGTTAACGATATCCATACCAATACCAGCATTAATTGCCAATGGTGTACGAGTCAAGAATTCAATTGAACCGAATGAGTGGACACGAAGGTGAACAATATCTGCCATAGCAAAGGCAGCACCTTGAACTACTGAATAAACAAGGTAAAGCGGTGTTGCGATGAACATGAACATATACTCAATAGGTTCAGTAACCCCTGTCAAGAATGTTGCAAGGGCTGTCGCAATCATCATACCCTTGTATTGGTGTTTCTTGTCAGCATCAACATTGCGGTAGATAGCAACGATGACACCCATCAAGATACCAAATGAACCGATCATTTGTCCAACTTTGAAACGAGCTGGAGTGACTGTTGTAAGAAGGTGTTGGTATTGGTCAGCATTTGAACCTTTAAGGTTAACAAGGTCAGTTACCCATGCAAGCCAAAGTGGATCTTGACCAAATACTTGTGTTCCTTTTGCTGCACCAGTTAACACTTCGTATGTTCCACCAAGAGCTGTATAGTTCATTGGGATAGTCAACATGTGGTGAAGACCAAATGGCAAGAGCAAACGTTCCAAAGTACCATACAAGAATGGTGCAAGAACTGGAGCAGTTTCTTGTGAGTTGGCAATCCAAATACCAAAGTTGTTAATACCTGTTTGAACTACTGGCCAAAAGGCAGCAAGTAGAATTGCAGCAATAGCTGAACGAAGAATAACGACGAATGGTACGAAACGTTTACCATTGAAGAATGAAAGGGCATCAGGAAGTTTACGGAAGTTGTAGTATTTGTTATAAGCTGTTGCCCCAACAAAACCAGAGATAATCCCTACGAAAACCCCCATGTTAAGCGCTGGTGCCTCAAGAACGCTGATAAAGTAGTCAGCAACCTTGATTGAACCACCAAAGAAGGTAGTAACCATTGCTTCAGGGTTTTTCAACATATCACCTGTAACACCGAAGATAGTACCTGTGATACGGTTAATCAAGATAAAGGCAAGTCCGGCTGCAAATGCACCACCTGCACGTTCTTTTGCCCAGCTTCCCCCAATAGCAAGGGCAAACAAGATATGAAGGTTACCGATAACCCCCCAACCAATTTGCTCAAGGATTCCACCTGTAATCACTAGAGGAGCAAGGTTTGGGTTGATCATCACGATTGATTTACCGATTGAGATCATCAATCCCGCCGCTGGCATAACGGCGATAACCACCATTAAAGCCTTACCGAATTTTTGCCAAAATTCGAAAGACAAGACATTTTTGAATGTAGCTTTCATCATTCAAATCTCCTTTATTTTATTTAGGCAAACGTTTTACGAAAACGTTTGCATTTGGTTATGTATTAATTATACCACTTTTATTTTTTTTGTAAAGGCTTTTATAAAAAAAATGTCTATTTTTTTTAATTTTTAAAAAAGAAAAAGAGAAGTTTACGAAAACTTCTCTTTTAAATATGTATTATTTTTCTGATTTGTTCTGCAATTTGCATTTAAATCCAACTAGATCTTCAAGAATCGACGCATTGAAATCCCTGAACCAATTGAACCAATGAAAATTCCGATTATAAATAATAGGACTGTCATCAGAGGGATAAACACATCTGGCGTAATCATTGACAAGTTTTGACCTACTAAGGATTTATTGACCGATTGATAAACCATATTGTAAACAAAGAATACAAGGACTGAAGGAATTGCTGCACCAAGCAAGCCAATAAAAGCACCTTCTAGCAAGAATGGACCACGAATATAGCCATTTTTTGCTCCTACAAGACGCATGATCTGAATCTCACGACTACGTGAAATAATGGTAATACGGATGGTATTGGAAATGAGGAAGACTGCAATAAAAATCAAGAGCCCTGCAATAACCAATCCCCAAACACGGATAAAGGAAGCTAGTTCAAAAAGTCGTTGAGTGTTGGCTCCACCATCTTGAACCTCTGATACTCCCTCAATTTTCTTCGCTTCTTCAGCTACTGTTTTAACATCACTTGGAGAATTTGTATCGACGATATAGGCATCATAGAGAGGGTTTGCATCCCCTTCAAAGACTTTCCAATCGTCACCCATGGTTTCCGTTAATTTTTCATACTGTTCTTCTTTACTTGAGAAGGTAACACTTTTTACAGCAGGCATAGCTTTCAAAGCGTCATAGACCTTGTGGTAGTCATTATTGGTAACTGTCTGACCTTCTTTTTCAATCGTTTCACTGTTATCTGCCACATCCTTACGAATGTAGACCATAACACGAACGTTGTTTTCAATATCGGTAGCCAGTTTTGCTGTATTAAAAATTACAGATGCAAACAAGGCAACGAGTGTTAAGGTAATCATAACCGAACTCACTGCTGCTACTGTCATCCAGCCATTTCGTTTTAAACTTTTTAATGATTCAAATAAATGGCGAAAAAATCTACTAATCATCGTATCCATATTCTCCTTTAGCTTCGTCACGAACGACACGGCCATTTTCAATGGCAATGACACGGTGGCGCAAGGTATTTACAATCTGGCTATTGTGGGTTGCCATCAAGACAGTAGTACCTTGGAGATTGATGCGTTCCAACAGATTCATAATTTCCCATGAATTATCTGGGTCCAAGTTTCCTGTTGGTTCATCGGCAATCAATACTTTAGGATTGTTGACAATCGCACGAGCAATCGCAATCCGTTGCTGCTCTCCACCTGAGAGTTCATTAGGGAAAGAGCGAACCTTATGTTTCAAACCAACCAGGTCCAATACTTCCATAACACGTTTTTTGATATTACGACGGCTCTCACCAATTACTTCCATTGCATAGGCAATATTCTCATAAACGGTCTTTTTAGGCAAAAGTTTGTAATCCTGAAAGACTACCCCTACACTACGACGTAGAAGCGGGACATCTTTCTTCTTAATTTTAACTAAATTAAATCCTGCAACTGTTAGGCTTCCTTTTTCAATCTTTACTTCTCGATATAAAGCTCGAATAAAGGTTGACTTACCTGCTCCAGAAGGTCCTACGATATAGGCAAACTCTCCTGGTTCAATAGTAACAGATACACCACGCAGGGCAGTCGTTCCATTGTCATACTTTTTGACAACATCTCTCATTTCAATGATTGACATATGAGTTCCTTTCTATCTTAGCTGATTCGCCACTTGAGGTAGGCATCGATAAAACCATCAAGGTCTCCATCCATCACCTTATCTACCTGAGCAACTTCAAAGCTTGTACGGTGATCTTTTACCATAGTATAAGGCGTGAAAACATATGAACGGATTTGGCTTCCCCATGTGATTTCTTTTTTCTCACCTTTAAGGGAATCAACTTCCGCAGCTTTCTTTTCTTGCTCCATTTGATAGAGCTTAGCCTGCAACATCTTCATGGCACGATCTCTATTTCCATACTGGGTACGATCGACCGTTGATTGGACGACAGTGCCCGTAGGAATGTGTGTCAAACGCACACCTGTTGAAACCTTATTGACGTTTTGTCCACCAGCGCCACCTGAACGGAAGGTATCCATTTTGATATCATCTTCACGAATCTCCACTTCGATGGTATCATCCAACTCAGGCATAACCTCGACGGATGTAAAAGAGGTATGGCGACGTTTGGCAGAGTCAAATGGCGAAATACGGACCAAACGGTGAACACCCATTTCTGATTTAAGTAGGCCGTATGCATTGGGTCCTTCAAAAGACAAGGTCACAGATTTGATACCCGCTTCATCACCAGCCTGGTAATCCAATACTTCTACTTTAAAGCCTTTGGCATTTCCATAACGAGTATACATACGAAGCAACATATCGCCCCAGTCCTGTGCCTCAGTACCACCAGATCCTGGATGGATTTCCAAGATGGCATTATTATGGTCATAAGGTTCTGACAAGAGAAGGGTCATCTCGTAGCTGGTCATCATCTTATCCAGTTCTGTCAACTGTTCGACCAGTTCATCATGGACTGACTCGTCTTCTGCCAAAAAGTCCAATAAAATTTCAACTTCATCCTGCAACTCCTCCATTTTACGGAAGGTGTTGTAGGTGTTTTTTAATTCATTTAATTCTTGCGACGTTTTTTGGGCCGCGATATTATCGTTCCAAAAATCAGGTTCTGTCATCTTGTTTTCCAAGATGGCAATCTCTTCCTCTAAACCTTCGAGGTCAAAGAGACCCCCTGAAAGAAGCTAATTTTTCACGATTTGCGTCAATTTTTTGACGAATTTCTGAAATGTCCATAGATACTCCTTTTCATATCGTTTTATTATACCATAATCTCTCATTTCTTTCCATATTTTGCTTTTCACCGCTTTTGATGGCAGAAGAAAAGAGGCTCTAAAGCCTCTTGTTTAAAGGACTTTAGCAGAGGTATGAGTGATCTCCTCCACTTGAATTCCTTCTTTTTCAAACTTATCCTTTAATGCAGTCAAATCGATTTTTCCATCAATTTGAACTTCGATGACAACCTTGCCATCCTTACGTGGAATATTAACAGTATGGGAAATATTTAAATCCTCTTCTACAATTAGAGCTACAATTTTTCCCAGTACTCCGACTTCATTTTCTGTAATGAAACGAACGCGAATCCCCTCTTCTCCGTATCCAGCGATTTCCAAGAAAGCCTGAAAAACATCGCGGTCTGTAATGACACCGTAGACCTGATGATTGTCTACGACTGGTAATATCCCAATTTTATTTTTCAGCATCAGGTAGGTCGCATCTTCTAAACTAGCATAGCCAGAAACCGTCACGACATCTCGAATCATTACATCTTTTACTTTGGTTTTATTCAGAAGATAATTCATCTCATAGATAGAGAGACTGGTTGCTTTAGATGGGCTGGCTTCCGCAATGGTTCCTTCTGTTACCAATCCGACTAATTGATCGTTTTCGATAACAGGTAAACGGTGCAAACCTTGCTCGCGCATCAAATCTGCTGCATGTGCTACAGTCGTATCTGGACTGATATAAACTACCTTACGGGTCATGAAATCTTTAACTGCCATGAGACTTCTCCTTCTATATTACTACTTTTATTATACACTTTCTTAGAAAATCTATCAAACGCTTTCATCTCTTTTTCAAGATTTTGAATAATCTGAGAAGTTTGCATAAAATGCCAGTGTAATTTAAAAGGGAACCGAAGTCCCCTCTATTCTTAAATCGTAACAGTGTCTCGATCTTTTATCATATAACGTTTCAGTGGGCTAAGACTAGCTAGCCAGTATAGTAGACCACCAAATAGCGCAGTAAATCCGCTACCAGTTGTGATTAAAAAGATTGGACTTTGAATTTGTGCAGTTACAGGGTTGTAGACAAAAAGTACCGCTACCAATAAGGAGATAAATACGCAAGACAAGCCAACTAAGTTAAATCCTTTAGTAAATTCGTATGCGTCATGCCCTTCAAGGAAATAGGCTGAACGCAAGTCGAGTTTTCGTTTTCTTAAGATAAAATAGTCGACAACAATCATACCAATAATTGGCCCCTGAATATAGGCAGCTAGGGAGATGAAGGATCCGAAATACTCTTCTACTCCTCCCCAGATAGTGAGTAGACTCACGTAAACCATGGCAATCCAAACCATTAGTTTATAGCTTACTTTGGGCATCCCACTTTTGACAATCATACAGTTCACGTATGATCCAGTCCCCTGAGTTCCAATATTAGCAAAGGCTACTAGTAGTAGACTTAAGAGAGCAAAGGCTGGGGTGCTTAGAGTTGATAGCATGGTTGTTGGATCACTTTCATACACACCTGTTTTGACAAACATGGCTAGAGCCATGACTCCACCTGTAGCAACGAAGAATGGAGCCACAACTCCGTATGATAAGGCTGTAGCCCAATAACCACTGCGTTCTGTTTTTGCTAAACGCGGTAAAACCAATGCCTGTGTAGACCAAGAGAAAGCAAAGGCAACATTTCCTTCTCCAGAGAGCATGAAGCGTTCTAATGGCGTCAAATCTCCTTGAGTGGCTGGTTGGATATTCATAATATCCGTTATAGGAACGGCGACAAAGCAGATTCCAACGATAATCAGACCGACAATCAATAAGGCGATAACCAAGAAGCGATTGGTCCATTTAATCACTTCCGGGCCTCCAAGAGCAATGAGAGTCCCAAGAAGAACACAGAGGGTACCAAGAATAGGCGCCCATACTCCCTTGTCCAAACCAAGACCAAAATTATTTGCCAAATGGATCATGGAACTGGCAAAAAGATTGGCCGCAACAGCATACCATCCAAAGTTAGCCAAGCTAATAATGGTTGATAACAGGGCTACACCTCTTTTTCCTAGAACGGCTCTCAACCAAATCCACAAATCAATTCCATACTTAACCGCAAATAAAATAGGAAGACATTCAATAAAGACCCAGATAATGTTAAAGCTAAAAATATTTATCAACATTTGATTAAAGGTCAAATATTGAGCTACATAAGCCCCTTGGGTATAACACCAAGTAGCAATGGCAAAACCACTTGTCGATAGAAAGAGATCCCAAAAAGAATACTGACGATCCTTATTGGTCATGGGAACAATTCCGGTTATGGTTTCTTGTTGGATATAGTCATTCATTTTAGACATGTTATTGAATTCCTCCCGTCATTGCTAAGATAATCAAAACAAGGTTGATTAGGACTATGGAGATGATTAAAATGAAATCACTTTTTAGGAAGGGTTGAACAAACTCGTAGTTTGGTGACTCCATTTCTTCCAATCTTCTCTTTGTTTCAGTTGCTACTAATTCTTCAATTTCAGATGTCGTTTTCATCTCAGTTCTCCTCCAAATACAAGTCAAGGGCCAGTTGTCCATATTGTTTGGTATAGCGATACCAGATGTAGAGAAACTCACCGACTGGTTTTCCGACACTCTCCTGGAACAAAGCCCACAAGAACCAATAATATGAGGTCACTGCTACATAAGCCAAGTAGTGACGTTTGGTTTTCTTATCTGGTACTTCTTGTAGATACAATTCCAGTACTTTTTCAGCATCCTCTACGGTATAATTAGAACACGCGATAAAGGTCCCCAAATCTCCTGCTGGCTCTCCCATTCCAGAATATTCCCAATCAATCAAGCTCATTTCGCCTGCTTCATTCAACAAAAAATTAGGACTATAGGAATCTCCATGACAAAGAACAACCTGTTTCGGATCATTCTGTAAATAATTTTTGAGAAGTGAAACAGTTTCATCCAATTCCTCGAGGCCATCAAATTCAAATCGATTTCTAGCTTTCAATTTTTCTCTAAAATCAATAATTCCCTCAAACTGGGCAAAGGAATGTTCCGTTTTTTCTCCAGATTGGTGTAACCGTCTCAAGAGGTCCATTGCTTGTGCCACATCATCCCAATTATTATAATCCAGTTGCTTAGCATTGGGAATAAATTCTGAAATTTTCCAGCCCTCATGCTTGTTCATAGCTACGAAGGTACGGTCAATCTTTAATTTTGTAGCAATTTCCATAGAAGCTGCTTCACTAGCTCGGTCGATATAATTTTCCGTTCCCCTGCCCGGATGACGGTAAACATATCTTTTTCCTAGACAGTCAAATGAAAATGATGTGTTGGTTAACCCATCTTTTAGAGGTTTGATATTGACAATATCTGAAGCCACACACTTTAATGTCTTACAGATATTATCGATAATAGCTGAATCTGCATTTACCAAATAACGTTCATCAAATTGACGGAGTTCATCTAGAGAGTCGAATTCTTTAACAATATCCGCTGAATAGTGACGGGCTTCTAAAAGGAGTTCCTTGACATGCCGACTATAGTAATCCTCCCAAAGCTGTTCCCGATAAGGTTCGTGCTTAAACTCGTTTTCTAAAATTTCCTTGAATTTCTCACTAAATGCACGGTCGAAATAAACGTGCCCCACCATAGCCCAAGTATTTTCTCCACCAATCTGGATATCAATGATGGTGTTATTCGAATCCTCTATAGCACAATATTCGTCCGTTTGACCTTCTGCAAATATCGTCGAGTAGTAACCTCTATAAATATATTGCTCAAAAGGATTTTCCACAAAATAATTATCTGATGAACAAATATAAGTGTTGGAAAGTTGATTTTTAACCAACATAAGAGACGAACAGTTATTATATTTGTAGTAATCATTATTT
The DNA here is from genome assembly GCF_001837335.1 of Streptococcus sp. HMSC066F01. Lineage (GTDB taxonomy): Bacteria > Bacillota > Bacilli > Lactobacillales > Streptococcaceae > Streptococcus > Streptococcus oralis_S. The sequence goes on along the minus strand of NZ_KV832118.1, from coordinate 322,238 downwards.
ACTACAATTTTTATACCAAACTTCTCTGCAAGATAGAACATTTTTTCTTGTAAGTAGCCTACAGTAACGGTTATATCTTCTATTCCTGCTTCTTGCAGCTGTCTGATTTCCCTCTCTATCAAGCGTTCCCCCTTGACTTGAAGCAATCCTTTGGGAATCTCATAAGACAAAGGAGCAAAACGGCTACTCATGCCAGCAGCCATTATAATGGCATTTTTTACTCGATAGGGGTCTAAAACTTTCTGACCTAGTTCAGTTAAGTGAAGCTCCTCATCAACCCACTTCTCTTCTTTCAGTTTTTTCAATAATGTGTTGATTGTTCCTAAAGATAGGTCTAACTCTTCAGCTAACTGTCGCTGAGTAAATGTCTTTTCTTTATGTATCAACATAAAACGCAAAAGTTTAAATTGTTTTTCTGTTACCATTCTCAGTCCTCCTGTTCAATTTTCTCTTACTCATATTATAATATGAACAAAAAGGACTGTCAATTCAAATAGGAAAACAATGAGTAAAAATTAAGGCCTTCTTCCCTTTCCTCAAAAAACATATAAATAAAAGAGCTCCTTATTCTGGAGCCCTGAAATATTTTATATTTTTGATAAGTAGTCGTATTAGGTGTCGCTTGGCTGCAATCCTTATCCGCCAACTAAAAAGGTCCCCCGGACTATAGAGGGATTGCGTGCGCAATCTCCATCCACAGCCTAAACTAGTCTCCCAGACTAGTTTAGCCACCTAGATATGCTTTTCTGACTTCATCTGATGCTGCGAGTTCTTTTCCTGTTCCTGATAGGACAATCTTTCCTGTTTCAAGTACATAACCACGATCAGAGATAGCAAGGGCCTTGTTAGCGTTCTGTTCAATTAGGAGAACTGTTGTTCCTTGCTTCTGAATATCTTGAATGATATCAAAAATTTCTTGGATAAAGATCGGGGCAAGTCCCATTGACGGCTCATCCAAGAGAAGGAGCTTAGGTGTAGACATGAGAGCGCGTCCCATAGCAAGCATCTGCTGTTCACCACCTGAAAGAGTTGCCGCATCTTGGTTTTTGCGTTCTTCCAGACGAGGGAAACGTGAAAAGACTTTTTTCAAGTTAGCTTGATTTTCTTCACGATTTTTCTTTAAAAAGGCTCCCATTTCTAAGTTTTCCATAACAGTCAAACCTGGGAAAACATGGCGTCCTTCAGGAACTTGTGAAAGGCCACCTGCTACAATTTTTTGAGCTGGCAACTTTTGAATTTCTTTTCCTAAAAACTGAATTTTACCAGCACTTGGACGAACCAAACCTGAAAGGGTACGAAGAATGGTTGTTTTACCAGCACCATTGGCACCAATCAAGGAAACAACTTCACCTTCATTAACCTCGAAACTTACATCACGAACTGCTTGGATCATACCATAATGCACAGAGAGGTTTTCAACTTTTAACATAGACATTAGGCTTCACCTCCTAGATAAGCTTCGATAACACGTTTGTTGTTCTTGATCTCATCCGGAGTCCCATGAGCAATCAACCGACCATATTCAAGAACATAGATACGCTCAGTGACTTCCATAACCAAATTCATGTCATGTTCGATAAGCATGATGGTAATTTTAAATTCATCTTTGATACGACGGATCAATTCTGTCAATTCAGCTGTTTCTTGTGGATTCATACCAGCTGCAGGTTCGTCCAAAAAGAGGATCTTAGGTTCAGTTGCCAGAGCACGAACGATTTCTAATCGACGTTGTTGACCATAAGCCAGATTCTTGGCAAGAGTATCTGCGTCACCATCCAAATCAAAGATCTTCAACAAGTCCAAAGCTTTGCTTTTTAATTCTTCCTCATTCTTATAAAAAGCTGGTAGGCGTAGGAAGCTCGCAAGGACATGTTGTTTATGATGATTGCTAAATGCAATCAAAACATTCTCCAAAACTGTCAAGTCCTTGAACAAACGAATATTTTGGAAAGTACGACTGAGACCAAGTGAAGCAATCTTATAGGGAGTTTTCCCATTTAGGAGGTGACCATCTAGTGTCACAGTACCTTCGCTTGGTTCATAAACACCGGTCAAGAGATTGAAAAGGGTTGTTTTACCAGCTCCGTTTGGTCCAATCAGACCAACCAATTCTCCCTCGTTCAATTCAAGAGTGACATCTCCAACAGCTGTTAGACCGCCAAAATGTTTGGTTAACTGTTTAACTTCAAGTAATGCCATTAGTTTTGTCCCTCCTTCTTCGATTTTTTAAAGAAACGTGATAGACTCAATTCCCATGTCCCAAGAAGTCCACCTGGTCTGAAAATCATGACCAATACAAGAGCCAAAGCGTAGATAATCATACGTACGCTTGCTACATCCTGAAGGAGCATATTTAAAATTCCTAAAACAATCGCTGAAACGATGGTACCAGTAATCGATCCAAGTCCACCAAATACAACGATAATCAACACATTGATGGAATTAATAAAGGTGTAATCTTTTGGGACAACAGATCCGATAAAACCAGCCTGAAGTGAACCAGCAATACTTGCTGTAATGGCTCCAAAGACAAAAGCGATAATCTTGATCTTTGTGGTGTTTACCCCAACGGATTCTGCAGCAATCTCATCCTCACGAACAGATAGAGTAGAGCGTCCAATTGGACTACGTAAGAAGTTGAGAGTTGCAATAGTTGTGATCACCACAAATAGATAAACCATTTGCCAGTTAGTAAAGTTTGGAATACCCAAGATACCAGCAGCACCGTTGGTCAAACTGCCACCATTAATGATAAAGATACGAATGATTTCTGAAACACCTAGTGTCGCAACTGCCAGGTAGTCACCCTTCAAACGGAGTGTTGGGATCCCAACGAACAAAGCGACTGCACCAGAAATCAAAGCGCCCAAGACCATCGCTCCAAAGAAAGCACCATAGGTTGGTGATTTTGAACCAATAATCGCTGCTGCATAAGCCCCAATCGCCATAAAACCTGCATGACCAAGTGAGAATTGTCCTGAAAAACCAACGATTAAGTTCAAGCCTACTGCAAGGATGATATTAATCCCAATTTGTTCTAAAATTTGGACATGGAATAGATTGAGAACACCAGCAGAAACCAGTACACTAATCAATCCATAACCCGCTAACAGAAGGAATAACCAGAGAATATTTACTTTAAGATTTGTCTTCATTGTTTACACCTTCTCTTTCACATTCTTACCAAGGATACCTGCAGGTCGAACAATCAGAATCAAAAGCAAGATTCCATATACGATAGCATCACGGAAATCAGACATACCGAAGGCAGTAGCAAATGTTTCCAACAAGCCAATCACAAATCCCCCTAGAGCTGCACCAGGAATAATCCCGATACCACCGAGAACGGCCGCAACGAATGATTTTAGACCTGGAGTCACACCCATCAAAGGTTCAAGAGAGTTGTAGTAAAGGGCAATGAGAACACCTGCTGCACCAGCAAGGGCTGAACCCAAAGCAAAGGTAAAGCTGATTGTGCGATTTACATTAATTCCCATCAATTGAGCTGCGTCACTATCAACTGATACCGCACGCATGGCTTTCCCCATTTTTGTTTTTTGGACGATTAATTGCAATAAAACCATCAAGAGTACAGAAACTGCTAAAATCATCAATTGAACATTTGTCAAGCTAATTGGTCCCAAGTCAAAGCGGACTGTTTCAATTGCTTGAGGGAAGGCACGAGTATTAGCACCTACTAGATAAACCATTCCGTATTCCAGTAGGAAAGACACTCCGATGGCAGTAATCAATACAGCAATACGTGTAGAGTGTCGTAAAGGACGGTAGGCAAGAAACTCAATCACAACACCAAGTAGTGCGGTTCCTGCCATTGAAATAATTAAAGCTAAAAAGAAATCCATTTGGAAAGAATTAATCAAAAAGTAACCAATAAAGGCACCCATCATGTAAATATCACCGTGGGCGAAGTTGATGAGTTTGATAATTCCATAAACCATGGTATAACCCAGAGCCAAAAGTGCATAAACACTACCCAGAATTAGACCATTCACAAGTTGTTGGAGCATAGCATTCACTCTTTTCTATCCTTATTTTTTAGAAAATTTCATTATTTTCACAAGTTCATAAACACCGAAACAGGGAGTGAGTCAAAGGCTCATTCCCCATTTCAATTACTATTCTAATGTTATGGTTTTACAACTTCTGCTTCTTCAACTTTACCATTGTTCATGGTCATCATGTAAGCAGTTTTCACAGTATTGTGGTCAGCATCAAAGCTTGTTTGACCAGTTACACCATCAAAATCTTTGGTTTTAGCAAGGTTGTCCTTGATCTCACCTGAGTTTTTAGCACCTTTTGCAGCATTTGCTACTAGGTAAACTGAGTCATAGGCCAAAGCTGAGAATGTTGAAGGCTCTTCATTGTATTTAGCACGGTATGCTTCAAGGAAAGCTTTAGCTTTTGCAGAAACATCAACTGTAGTTGAGAATCCAGAGATGAAGTAAATGTTTGATGCTCTTTCAGCAGTTGCTTGTTGAACAAATTCTTCACCGTTAAATCCATCACCACCAATGATTGGTTTATCAATTCCCATACCACGAGCTTGGTTTACAATTTTACCAGCTTCTGTGTAGTAACCTGGAACTACGATAGCGTCAAACTCTTTCCCTTTCATTTTAGTAAGGGCTGCTTGGAAGTCAGTATCACCTGCTACAAACGTTTCATCTGCTACAATCTCACCCTTGTAGGATTCGCGGAAAGATTTAGCAATACCTTTTGCATAGTCACTAGCGTTGTCAGTATAAAGAACAACCTTCTTAGCATTCAATTTGTTTGTTACATAGTTAGAAATAATCTTCCCTTGGAAGCTATCTTGGAATGTTCCGATAAATAGGTAATCTTGACCTTTGGTCAAACCGTCTTGAGTAGCACTTGGTGAAATCAATGGCACTCCAGCTTTAGTAGCGTTAGCTACAGCTGCAGCAGTTGCACCAGATGTCGCAGGTCCTACAATAGCTGCTACTTTTGATTGGGTAACAAGGTTTGTTGTAACAGAAGCTGCTTCAGCAGTTTCTGACTTGTTGTCTTTGTCTACAACTTCGATTTGTTTTCCATCAATTCCACCTGCAGCGTTGATTTCGTCTACAGCAAGTTGGGCACCTTTTTGTTCAGCTGTACCGTAAGCTGCAACAGCACCTGTCTCTTCAAAGTTAAAACCGATTTTAATTGTTTTTTCGTCTACTGGATTTCCAGTTGTGTTTGACGCTCCTGATTTGACCTCTCCACAGGCAGCAAGAAGAGCCACACTAACAAGAGCCACAAAAGATAGGGCAAATTTTTTCTTCATTTTTAATCTCCTTATAGTTGTTTCAAAAATTGTATGTTAAGAATATACCGAATTATCAGAAAATTGTCAATACATTTATTTAATTTTTTAAATGATAACGTTTTCTTCGTTACGATAGAGATTGCCAACGAAGGGAGTTTCTAGCTCTTGAATATGGCAACGTCTAATTTTCTTGATATATCTTTCCTTACCTAATCTCTCAACTAAGTCATCTAACTCCTCAGTTGGAACATAGAGCTGCAAGTAACGATGTTTTTTGGAATGGTAACAGATATCACCGTATTCCTGAATTTTTTTTGCGTCTCGATTATAGTAGAGATAGATGATTAATCCTGATCGATTTGTTTTTTCAAACATGAGGAAGCCTCTTTCTAAGAAATTTTCCCCTATTATACCAAAAAAAGCAAACTCCGTCGAGTTTGCTTTCTAGGTTGCTTAGCTTAAAGAATTGTTGGCCATAATTTCATCAATAAAGCCATATTCAAGCGTTTCTTGGGCACTCATCCAGTAATCACGTTCCGCATCTGCATGAATTTGCTCGACTGATTTACCAGAGTTATCTGCAAGGATTTGCTCCAAAGTCTTACGAGTTTTGAGCAAGTGCTCTGCAGCGATTGCCATATCTGTCTGTTGGGTACCACCACCTGTACCACCCATTGGTTGGTGAATCATGTACTCTGCATTTGGAAGCATGAAACGTTTGCCTTTTGCACCACTTGATGCGATGACAGTCCCCATAGATGCAGCCATCCCCATAACGATAGTTTGGACATCCGCTTTGATAAAGTTCATGGTATCAACGATTGCCAAACCAGCAGAAACAGAGCCCCCAGGTGTATTGACATAAAGGTAAATATCTTTTGTGCTGTCTTGGGCATCCAAGAAGAGCAACTGAGCAATAACGGAGTTGGCCATGTTGTCTTCAACTGGACCTGTTAGCATGATGATGCGGTCTTTCAGAAGACGAGAGTAAATATCATAGGAACGTTCTCCACGGCTTGTTTGTTCAATAACTACAGGAATCATTCATTTCTCCTTTTAATGTTGAATTTTCTTAGTCTTACGACTCAATACAGAACTATTATATCTTTTTGGTCAAAAAAGGTCAAATTTTTGCTCTATTCTCTAAACAGAAACAAAAACTCAACCTCCTTTCAAGTTAAAAACGAACTTCTAGTTTCACTATTTACTTTGGGATTTTATTTAGTACCGAACAAGCGGTCTCCAGCATCTCCAAGACCTGGAACGATATAACCGTGTTCGTTCAAGCGTTCATCCAAGGCTGCTGTAAAGATTTCTACATCTGGGTGTGCTTCTTGAAGAGCTTTCACACCTTCTGGAGCAGATACTAGGCAGACAAACTTGATATTTGAAGCGCCACGTTTTTTAAGGGAGTCAACAGCCAAGATTGCTGAGCCACCTGTTGCCAACATTGGATCAACGACAAAGATTTGACGTTGGTCAATATCCTCAGGCAATTTCACCAAATATTCAACTGGTTGAAGGGTTTCTTCATCACGGTACATACCGATATGACCAACTTTAGCTGCTGGAACCAAGCTCAAGAGACCATCTACCATCCCGATACCTGCGCGCAAGATTGGGACAATCGCCAATTTTTTCCCAGTCAATTGTTTTTGAACGGTCTTTGTGATAGGTGTTTCGATTTCCACATCTTCAAGTGGAAGATCACGAAGTACTTCATATCCCATCAACATTGCAATCTCATCTACCAGCTCACGAAAAGCTTTTGTAGAAGTATCTGTACGTCGCAAGATTGACAATTTGTGTTGAATGAGTGGATGATTAATGACTTCAATTTTTCCCATTTTCTGAATTCCTTCTTTCAATTTATTCTTCTTATTATATCAAAAAACGGTTTAAAAAGCTTTCTAAACCATTTATTTTAATTAATTTTTAAATCAAATCTGCCTCTTGGAGAGCTGTCTGAACAGTCTCTAATGGTAAATGGGTTAACTCGGTGCCTTTTTCTTGATAAAGGTACTGGGCATAGTCATCCATTCGGTACTGGTTGATATAAACCACGCGCTTACAACCAACTTGTAGCAGTTGTTTGGTGCAGTTCAGACACGGAAAATGGGTCACATAGGCTGTAAATCCTCTTGGAACCCCTCGTTCGGCTCCTTGCAAGATGGCATTAACCTCGGCGTGAAGGGTTCGAACACAGTGACCTTCAATGACCAGACATTCGTGGTCAATACAGTGCTCCGTTCCTGATACGGAACCATTATAGCCTGTTGAAACGACCTTATTGTCCTTAACTAGGACAGCTCCCACCTTGGCACGTTTGCAGGTCGAACGATTGGCAATCAGTAAAGCCTGGGCTGCAAAGTACTCATCCCAAGCCAGTCTTTTTTCTGTCATAATTCTTCTCCTTATCCCCTATTTTTTGAAAAATGGCAAGCGTAAATCTGCAATCTTTTCAGCTGGAACTTTCATGCCATCCTTGATCCATTTGAGCAGAACCGATACGATGGCAGAGCTCCAAAAGGAATGAAGGTAGCTGCTGACACCTTTTGACTTTCCATGGTATTTTTCTAGAAATTCCTGCATGGCTTGGACAAAAATCTTTTCCAAATGGTAGTCCAGAGCAAGTTGGATAACCTTGGCTTCTTTCTTGGCTGCGCGAAAAAGGTGTACCCAGACTAGATAAAGATCGGTTTTGACATCGTAGTGGCTCAACTGTTCCATGATATTATGAACACTGCGTTTAAAAACACTTTCCAAAATCTCTTCTTTGGAGTCATAGTTACGATAGAAGGCGGCACGAGAGACACCCGCCCGTTTGACCAGCTCCGAAATGCTGATCTTAGCCAAGTCTTTTTTCTCTAGAAGCTGCAAAAGAGCCGTCTCGATTGCTTCTCTAGTTAAAAAATTGGATTCTTGATTTGATTTTCTGAGATTTTCAAGAGATTTTTCAGATATTTTACGTTCAGACATAACAATTTCTTTCTACTTGTGACAACAGAGAGCTGGTACTTTTGTTTCAAGGGCTTTCATGATATAATTGTAAAAAAAGACAGAACCTTTGTCAATGTATAAGTGACAAAGATGGAGAATTTCTATGACTTGGAAGATTGTAGCTGACTCCGGTTGTGATTATCGTCAACTGGCAACTCCTGCTATTGATACGGAATTTGTTAGTGTTCCTTTAACCATTCAAGTAGCTGATCAGGTCTTTATCGATGATGCCAATCTCAACATTAACCACATGATGGAAACAATGTATGCGACTTCTGAGGCTTCAAAATCAGCCTGTCCTAGCCCTGATGATTACTTGCGTGCATTCGAAGGAGCCAAGCATATCTTTGTTGTTACTATCACTGGTGCTCTTTCTGGCAGTCATAATAGTGCGCAGCTTGCTAAGAATATCTACCTTGAAGAATACCCTGACACTCAGATTCATGTGATCGATACATTGTCAGCAGGTGGTGAGGTTGACTTGATTGTCGAAAAAATCAATAGTTTGATTGATCAAGGACTTTCTTATGAGGAAATTGTTGAAGCTATTACAGCCTACCAAGAAAAAACGAAGTTGCTCTTTGTTCTTGCTAAGGTTGATAACTTGGTAAAAAATGGCCGTTTGAGTAAGCTTATCGGTACAGTTGTTGGCCTTCTCAACATCCGTATGGTTGGGGAAGCAAGTGAAACTGGAACCTTAGAACTGCTCCAAAAAGCGCGTGGACCAAAAAAATCTCTTCAAGCAGCCTATGAAGAACTCATCAAGGCTGGCTATGCTGGTGGCCGTATCGTCATGGCTCATCGCAGCAATGAAAAATTCTGTCAGCAATTGTCAGAACGCTTGCTTGAAACCTTCCCACAAGCGGATATCAAAATCATCCCGACGTCTGGTCTCTGCAGTTTCTATGCAGAAGATGGCGGTTTGTTGATGGGATATGAAATTAACTAAGATTATGAGCAACAAGAGATGCCAAGCATCTCTTGTTTTTTGTGGTACAATAGAGCTATGAAACATTTTGATACTATTGTCATTGGTGGGGGACCTGCTGGCATGATGGCTACGATTTCCAGTAGCTTTTATGGTCAGAAAACTCTACTCATCGAAAAAAATCGAAAACTTGGCAAAAAATTAGCTGGAACGGGCGGTGGTCGTTGTAATGTGACCAACAATGGAACCTTAGATGACCTATTAGCTGGAATCCCTGGTAACGGGCGGTTTCTTTACAGTGTCTTCTCCCAGTTTGATAACCATGATATCATAAACTTTTTTACGGAAAATGGTGTTAAACTTAAGGTCGAGGACCACGGACGCGTCTTTCCTGCTAGTGATAAGTCTCGGACTATTATCGAGACACTAGAAAAGAAAATCACTGAACTCGGTGGTCAAGTTGCTACTCAAACAGAAATTGTTTCGGTTAAAAAGATAGACGACCAGTTTGTCCTTAAGTCCGCAGACCAAACCTTCACTTGTAATAAACTCATTGTTACAACAGGTGGTAAGTCTTATCCTTCGACTGGTTCGACTGGTTTTGGTCACGAGATTGCTCGCCATTTTAAACATACCATTACTGAGCTTGAAGCTGCTGAGAGCCCATTGTTGACTGATTTTCCACACAAAGCGCTTCAAGGGATTTCACTAGACGATGTGACCTTAAGCTATGGGAAGCATGTCATCACTCACGATCTGCTCTTTACCCACTTTGGTCTATCCGGTCCTGCTGCACTGCGTATGTCCAGCTTTGTCAAGGGTGGAGAGGTTCTCTCGCTAGATGTCTTATCTCAACTTTCTGAGAAGGACTTGGTGGCATTTCTAGAAGAAAATCGGGAAAAATCCTTGAAAAATGCTTTAAAAACTTTGTTGCCAGAACGCTTGGCAGAATTTTTGGTGCAAGGCTATCCTGAAAAAGTTAAACAGCTGACTGAGAAAGAACGCGAGCAACTACTCCAGTCCATCAAGGCTCTCAAAATCCCTTTAACTGGCAAAATGTCTCTTGCCAAGTCCTTTGTCACCAAAGGCGGTGTCAGTCTCAAGGAAATCAATCCCAAAACTCTGGAAAGCAAACTCGTTCCTGGGCTCCACTTTGCTGGTGAGGTACTGGATATCAATGCCCATACGGGTGGCTTTAACATCACTTCTGCCCTCTGCACCGGCTGGGTGGCAGGCTCAAATCCAATAAATACCAAATAAGAAAGGAAGTCCTTTGGAACATATTATTTTACTAAGAGGTGTTACTCCTAATGGAAAGAATGCTATCCCGAAAATGTCTTATTTGGTAGATATTCTGACAGAAGCTGGTTTTCAACACGTTCGAACCTATATTCAAAGTGGGAATATCATTCTTGAAAGTGACTTAGATTTAGAAGAAATACGAGAACGCGTTCATACTCTGATAAAGGAAAAAATTGGGGCCGACTTAAAAATGGTTATCAAGAATAAGAACGATTTTGAAAAGATTGTTCATGAGAATCCATTTAGAGAAGACTATCTTTACGATCGTATACATGTGATTTTTTATCAGGGATTTATCCAAAGTCTGCCAGTAGAAAAATTGAAAGCTGACTACGGTGAAGAAGAAATTTGTGTAGGTGATCACTGTCTCTACCTCTATCTCCCTAGAACTGCAAAACAAAAAAAGCTCAATACCAACTATCTTGAAAAATTGTTTGGCCTGGATCTGACCATGCGAAAGTTAAACGTAGTGGAAAAGTTACTAACAAAATAGGAGAACAAGATGAATAGAAGAGAAACAGATGAATAGAAGAGAAACAGTCGAATTTGTCAATATGTGTATGATTCAAAACGGGGATAAGGTCCTGGTCCAAGACCGAGTTAGTCCCGACTGGCCTGGCATTACTTTTCCTGGTGGTCATGTTGAACGTGGCGAATCCTTTGTCGATGCTGTCATTCGTGAAGTGAAAGAAGAAACTGATCTGACCATTTCCAAACCCCAACTCTGTGGTATCAAAAACTGGTACGATGACAAGAATTTTCGTTATGTCGTCCTCTTTTACAAGACAGAACACTTTGCTGGTGAACTCCAGTCTTCAGACGAAGGGAAAGTTTGGTGGGAGGATTTTGACAATCTATCTCATCTAAAACTTGCTACTGATGATATGTCTGATATGCTTCGTGTTTTTTTAGAAGAGGATCTCAGTGAATTCTTTTACTACAAAGACGGTGACGACTGGCTTTATGACTTGAAGTAAAAAATAGGCTAGGAAATTCCTAGCCTATTTATTCTGCATTTGTCTGAACGTAAGCAGCAATAACATCTGATGTGTATTGAGCTGTACCAGGTCCAAACTTGTCAATGTTTTCCTTAAACTCTGGGTTGTAGACGTAGCCTTTGCCGATATGACCGAATACCTCAATAGAGCAGTCAAATCCATAAGTACGAATAGCTTGCAAGAGTTTAGCTGCTTGCTCTTGGTTTTCAGCTGCTGTTACAGGCAGACCAGCTTGAAGGTTTTGTGCCAAGGCTTGAAAAACTTGGTTGAAAGCGGCTGTGGACTCGTCTTCGCGACCTTTTTGGCGTTCAAGCGCTTGGCCCATGACTTCCTGTCCATACTTCTCTACCGCCTCTTGGTGATATTTTTGATTGTCTTGATAGCTAAATCCAGTGAATTTTTCCTCAATCGTCATTTTTCTTTCTCCTTTTTGTTCTTGAATGGTTTTTTGCAAGGTGGAAATCAAGGTATCCAGGTGTTGCCTTTCTCGAGTTAGATAATCCAACTGCCTAGTCAAATGGGGCAATAAATCTGTCCTTTCTTCCTTTAACAGCTCTGCTATTTTTTCTAAAGAAAAACCTAGATATTTGTAATACAGAATAACCTGAAGACGTTCCAAATCCTCCTGACTGTAGGTTCGATAGCCGTTTTCCGACTTTAAGGGAACCAAGAGCCCTATCTTATCGTAGTGGTGCAGGGTCTTAACAGAGACACCTGAAAGCTGAGCAGCTTCTTTTATATGGTACATGATTTCCTCCTTATACTCAATGAAAATCAAAGAGCAAACTAGGAAGCTAGCCGCAGGCTGCTCAAAACACTGTTTTGAGGTTGTAGATAAGACTGACGAAGTCAGCTCAAAACACTGTTTTGAGGTTGCAGATAGAACTGACGAAGTCAGTAACCATACCTACGGTAAGGCGACGCTGACGTAGTTTGAAGAGATTTTCGAAGAGTATTACATTGATAGTATAACCCCTCCCCTTAGGTCAGAATCAAGTGTTTTTGCGAAATTTTTAACTTTTTGAGAAAGGTGTGAAAACTTGAAAATGGTTTTCTTGACAGACATTAGAAAACATGATAGGATAGTCAAGTCTATCAATCAAACAGAAAGCTCATAAAGAGCCATTGTGAGAAGGCTATTTGACAACTCAAGTAGCCTTTTCTTATTTTAAAAAAGGAGATTGGAGTTTAACTATGTCAGAAAAATCGCAATGGGGCTCGAAACTAGGCTTTATCCTAGCATCTGCTGGCTCAGCCATCGGGCTTGGTGCCGTTTGGAAGTTTCCCTACATGACTGCTGCCAACGGTGGGGGAGGCTTTTTACTGGTCTTTCTCATTTCTACTATTTTAATCGGTTTTCCGCTCTTGCTTGCTGAGTTTGCTCTTGGTCGTAGTGCTGGCGTTTCTGCTATCAAAACCTTTGGAAAACTTGGCAACAATAGCAAATACAATTTTATCGGTTGGATTGGTGCCTTTGCCCTCTTCATCCTTCTCTCTTTCTATAGTGTTATAGGGGGATGGATTTTAGTCTATCTAGGCATTGAGTTTGGGAAATTGTTCCAACTTGGTGGAACGGGTGATTATGCTCAGTTATTCACTTCAATCATTTCAAATCCAGCCATTGCCCTAGGGGCTCAAGCCGCCTTTATCTTGTTGAATATCTTTATTGTATCACGTGGGGTTCAAAAAGGGATTGAAAGAGCCTCAAAAGTTATGATGCCTCTGCTCTTTATCATTTTTGTCATTATCATTGGGCGCTCTCTCAGTTTGCCAAATGCCATGGAAGGTGTTCTCTACTTTCTCAAACCAGACTTCTCAAAACTGACCAGTACTGGCTTCCTTTATGCCCTAGGCCAATCTTTCTTTGCCCTTTCACTAGGGGTCACAGCCATGCTGACCTATGCTTCTTACTTGGACAAGAAAACCAATCTGTTCCAATCAGGGCTTTCCATTGTAGCCATGAACATCTCAGTATCCATCATGGCAGGTCTAGCCATTTTCCCTGCCATGTCAGCCTTCAACATCCAGTCCGAAGGGGGACCTAGCTTGCTCTTTATCGTCTTGCCCCAACTCTTTGACAAGATGCCCTTTGGAACCATTTTTTACATCCTTTTCCTCTTGCTCTTCCTCTTTGCGACGGTCACTTCTTCTGTCGTGATGCTGGAAATCAATGTGGGCAATATCACCAATCAGGACAACAGCAAGCGGGCTAAGTGGAGTGCCATTTTAGGAATTTTGACCTTTGTCTTTGGAATTCCTTCAGCCCTATCTTACGGTGTCATGGCGGATGTTCACATCTTTGGGAAGACCTTCTTTGACGCTATGGATTTCTTGGTTTCCAATCTCCTAATGCCCTTTGGCGCTCTCTGCCTTTCTCTCTTTACTGGCTACATCTTCAAAAAGGCTCTTGCCATGGAGGAACTCCATCTTGATGAAAGAACATGGGAACAAGGACTTTTCCAAGTTTGGCTTTTCCTTCTTCGTTTCATCATTCCAATTATCATCATCGTGGTCTTTATCGCCCAATTTATGTAATCAAAAAGGACTTGAGTAGTGAACTCAGGCCCTTTCTTTTTTTATGGATGACTAACAATCAATTCCAAACCTTGTCCCTCTATCGTCCAAGCTTCAACATCACTTGGTAGGATAAAGTGGCTGCCTTTTTGGATTGGATAGTTTTTTCCGTCAACAGTCAGTTGACCTTGACCAGCCAAGACACTCAACAAGCTGTAGTCAGCTGTCTTTTCGAAGTCAACTTTTCCAGTAATTTCCCACTTGTAAACTGCGAAGAAATCATTGGATACAAGGAGAGTTGAACGCAAATCATCAGCTTTGACTGTTACAGGACGGCTATTTGCTGGTTCACCAATGTTTAAAACATCAATGGATTTTTCAAGGTGAAGTTCACGCAAGTTGCCATTATCGTCCTTGCGGTCAAAGTCATAGACGCGATAGGTGGTATCGCTAGACTGTTGCGTTTCAAGAATCAATATGCCTGCCCCGATAGCATGCATGGTCCCACTTGGTACATAGAAGAAATCACCAGCCTTGACAGGGACTTTTGTTAATAGACTATCCCAGTCTTTAGCTTCGATTTGCTGGCGAAGTTCTTCTTTTGATTTGGCATTATGACCATAGATAATCTCTGATCCTTCATCCGCTGCGATGATATACCAGCATTCTGTTTTTCCAAGTTCGCCTTCATGCTCTAGTCCATAGGCATCGTCTGGGTGAACTTGAACACTGAGCCAGTCATTGGCATCGAGAATCTTAGTCAAAAGCGGAAATACAGGTTCTGGACGGTTGCCAAACAATTCGTGGTGTTCCGCATACAAAGTTGCTAGGTCTGTTCCCTCGTAGCGACCATTGGCTACCTTAGAAACTCCATTTGGATGAGCTGAGATAGCCCAGTATTCTCCGATTTTTTCACTTGGAATGTCGTAACCAAACTCATCACGTAGCTTGGTACCACCCCAAATTTTTTCTTGCATAACTGATTGTAAAAATAATGGTTCTGACATCTTATTCTCCTGTCTGTTTTTCTCACTTCATTATAGCAAAAAGCCAGGTCTAATTGAACTCTTTTTTACATCTTATAAAGTAGAGAGAAGATTTTATAAAAATAGTAACGAAATAATCTTTTACTTTATGGAGGAACCTCTAAGCAGCACTCAGATAGCTCGCTGTCAACGGCTGTTTTCCTCAACTCTCATTAGACTTCCTTTACTTGAGAATCTATTTTTATGTACAAAAAAAGACTGAAACTAGTCTTTTTTTTAAATCACAGCTGTGATAGCCGTTACTAGGCCAAAAACGATACCCGGTGCATTAGCAGCCGCAAGGGGAATATCTCTTTCTTTTTTGAAAAGACCGTAGTAAACCCATAGACTACAGTTGATGGCTGCGACTAAGGGTTGGATGAAGTTTCCTTTTTGACCAGCCAGGTTGTTCATAATTTGTGGGAAGTAAGACACGTACATCATAACAGACATGAAGGTCGCTACCCAACCCAAAATTTTCATTTGTTTTTCAGACATTTTCAAAACCTCTTTCATTTTTATGAATCATATTTTATAATCTTTCTTCAAAACAATCAAGACTTTGAAGCTTTTGTTATGAAGATGTAAACTATCACAATCTTGTGATAAGAAAGAGGAAACAGAAAAAGACCGGATTGCTCCGATCTTTTAATAATTCACATTCTCAATTTCTGTTTTAAAAATAGCTAAGGTTAACGTCAAATGACTACGCGCCCTATTTCATACGATAAAAATCAATCACTAAACCAGCAGGGCCTTTAACTAGTAGCGATTCCGTTCCCCAATCCGTTTCAGAAGGACCGTGTAAAATCTCGGCACCAAGATCTTTCAACCGTTGGTAGTTCTGCTCTACATCCTCAACCTCGATGTGAAGAATGATTCCTGACTGAAAGTTTTCCAAAGAAATCAAATGATTTTGGGACAACATGAGACAGTGACTGCCAATCGTAAACTGAGCAAAACTGTCATCAACATAATCGGACTTTTTATCCAAAATACGCTCCAAGTCGGCACAGACTTGAGGAACATTTGAAACGATGATATCTAATTGATTTAAATTCATTTACTATCCTCCAGAAAAAGACCGGATTGCTCCGATCTTTTCAAGTTCTGCTCTAAGAAAATCAAAGAATAAAATCTACAAAGTTTACCTTTGATTTTCGATGAGAGAAATTATTTGATTGCGCGTGATTGCAATCCTTCTTCTTCCAAGAAGAGGCGGAATGGTACGAGTTCTTCTGCTTCGTATTTTTCCTTGAAGGCTTTGATTGCTTCTTCTGAGTGAAGTTTTGGATCCAATTCAAGTACTTCTACTGGAAGTGGACGGTGTTGCGTGATGCGAGCATCGATAACAACAGTTTTACCTTCTTTGTTGAGTTTCACAGCTTCTGCAACAACTGCGTCGATGTCTTCGATACGATCAACTGTAAATCCAACAGCACCTTGTGCTTCAGCAATTTTTGCGTAGTCAGCGTTTGTGAAGTCACAACCAAACAAGTGTTTATTTGTGTCTTCGTATTTGTCCTTGATGAAGGCATATTTACCATTTGAGAAGACAACGTTGATAACTGGAAGGTCGTATTGAACGTTTGTGATCACGTCTGGGTAGCACATGTTGAATGCACCGTCACCCATGATGTTCCATACTTGGCGATCAGGATTGTCTTTCTTAGCAGCGATACCACCAGGAAGGGCAATACCCATTGTCGCAAAGAGTGGAGATGTACGCCACATGTTCTTAGGTGTCATGTGAAGGTGACGAGTAGATGTTTGAGTAGTGTCACCTACGTCGATTGAGTAGATAGCGTCTTGGTCAGCATGTTTGTTGATTGCATTGTAAACTTGATACAATTGCAATTCACCCTCAGTTTTACCTTCGAGTTTGTTCATGTAATCACGCCAGTTTTGGTTGTTCTTAACGTTTGCACGCCACCATGGAGTAGATTCTACTGGGTTTACTTTGTCAAGGATTGCTTTCGCTGCTTGACCTGCATCACCAAGGATAGAAGCGTCAAGGGCATGACGTTTACCAAGTTTGTAAGGGTCGATATCGACTTGGATGAATTTTTCAGTGTTCTTGAAGGCTTCGTAAACTTCAGCAAATGGGAAGTTTGAACCAAGGAAAAGAACTGTGTCTGCTTCAAAGACCACTTCGTTGGCTGGTTTCCAACCAACACGGTAAGCAGAACCTGTCAAACCTTCGTAGTTCCATTCAAAAGCTTCAAAGTTTTTACCAGTTGTGATGATTGGTGCTTTGATTTTACGTGACAATTCAGTAATGACTTCACCAGCTTTAACACCACCGTAACCAGCGTAGATAACTGGACGTTCAGCATTGTTCAAGATTTCAACTGCTTTGTCAATTTCAACTTCGTTCAAAGCAGGAGCGATGAATGAACGTTCGTATGAACCTGAACCATAGTATGAGTTTTCATCGATTTCTTGGAAACCGAAGTTTACTGGAATTTCAACAACAGCTGGACCTTTTTTAGAAACTGCAGCACGGCAAGCTTCGTCAATTACTTTTGGCAATTGCTCAGCGTAAGCGACACGTTTGTTGTAAACAGCGATACCGTTGTACATTGGGTTTTGGTTCAATTCTTGGAAGGCATCCATGTTGAGTTCGTTAACTGGACGTGATCCAAGGATAGCAAGAAATGGAGTGTTATCCATAGCTGCATCGTAAACACCGTTAATCAAGTGAGTCGCACCTGGACCACCTGAACCAACTGCAACCCCGATTGAGCCGCCAAATTTAGCTTGCATGACTGCTGCAAGAGCACCTGTTTCTTCGTGACGAACTTGCAAGAAGCGGATATCTTTGTCTTCAGCCAAAGCGTCCATCAATGAGCTGAGTGTTCCTGATGGGATACCGTAGATTGTGTCTACGCCCCATGTTTTCAATACATTAAGCATTGCTGCAGATGCAGTAATTTTCCCTTGAGTCATAATGATAACTCTCCTTCAATTATTTTTAAAACTTGATTCATCCGTTTTCATATATTATTTGGAAACGTTTCAGCAAATTTTTACTCTACTACTTTACCACATTTGTTTTGGGTCTCCTAAGAATGTGCTCAGAAATTTTTATTATCTATTACAGTACAGTTTGAAAACGTTTTTAGTTTCTGTTTTATAATAATACTCAATGAAAATCAAAGGGCAAACTAGGAAGCTAGCAGCAGGCTGTACTTGAGTACGGCAAGGCGACGCTGACGTGGTTTGAATTTGATTTTCGAAGAGTATAAAAAGCGAGCAAGCTCGCTTTTAGTCTATTTTACTAAAGTTTAGTAAGAGTGAACTGGTCAGAACAGATACAGAACTAAAGGCCATGGCTAGACCTGCCAGTTCTGGATTTAGGGCCAGTCCAACACCTGAAAAGACTCCTGCCGCTATCGGAATTCCGACGACATTGTAGATAAAGGCCCAGAAAAGATTGAGCAGAATACGATTAAAGGTTTTCTTACTCATATCAAAAGCACGAACCACTCCTAGGAGGTTATTGGTTGTTAACACCAAATCTGCTGACTCGATGGCGATATCGGTTCCAGCACCCATGGCAATTCCCACATCTGCTACACTGAGGGCTGGCGCATCATTAATACCATCCCCAACAAAGGCTACTTTGCCAGCCTCTTGTAGTTTATGGATTTCATGGGCTTTTTCTTCTGGCAAGACACCAGCAATGACCTCTTCAATGCCGATCTGATCGGCAATGGCACGCGCCACACCTGCATTGTCTCCTGTCAGCATGACTGTTTTAAGACCACGTTTTTTCAACTGACTGATGGCCAGCTTGGCATTTCCCTTGGGAATGTCTTGCAAAGCAAGCAAACCTTTGATTTCATTGTCCACAGCCAAGAAAACAACTGTCTTAGCTTCTTTTTCTAGTTCTTCTAGTTTTTCTTGATAAGCGCTAGAAATATCCATACTATCCAGCATTTTAGCATTTCCAAGCAGAACTTGTTTTCCAGCTATTTGCCCTGAAACACCTTTTCCATGCAAGGCTTGGAAATTTTCAACAGTTTGAAACTCAAGTCCAGCTTCACTCGCTCGCTTGACAATAGCCTCAGCCAGTGGATGTTGGGAAGCTTCTTCTAAAGAGGCAGCTAAGCCGAGCACTTCTGTCTCATCGCCAATGATATCAGTGACCACTGGTTTTCCTTCCGTCAAAGTCCCTGTCTTGTCAAACACAATAGTTTGGACTTTCTGAATTTCCTGTAAGACTGTTCCATTTTTGAGAAGAACCCCCATTTTGGCACTGCGTCCTGTCCCTACCATAAGAGCTGTCGGTGTTGCAAGACCCAAGGCACAAGGGCAGGCAATAATCAAAACCGCAACTCCATAGAGAAGAGAAGACACAAAGCTAGCTCCAAGCACGACTACACTATCCCTGAGCAAGACGAACCAAACCCAAAAGGTCACGATTCCTAAAATGACAACTGCTGGGACAAAAATCCCTGAAATCTTATCTGTCAAGTCCTGAATCGGCGCACGACTAGTTTGAGCTTTCTTCACAAAGTCTACAATCTGAGCCAAAACAGTCTCTGAGCCAACCTTTTCTGCCCTAAAAACAAGGGTTCCACTATTATTGATGGTTGAGCCAATGACGGTATCTCCAACTGTTTTGTCTACCGGCAAGCTCTCACCTGTCACCATGGATTCATCTATGCTGGACACACCTTCCACTACGACACCATCAACTGCAATCTTTTCACCGGGCCGCACTCGAATCAGGTCGCCTACCTTGACTTGGTCCAAGGGAACTTGAACATAGCTATCATCACGCAAGACTTCTGCTGTTTTAGCCTGCAAGTCTAGTAGTTTCTCCACAGCTTGTGAAGTATTTTTCCGCATTTTCTCTTCAAAAACTGCTCCCAAAAGAACGAAGAAGAGGATAAATCCAGCACTTTCAAAGTAGACAGGGAGCCCAGCGAAGAGGGCAACTAGACTATAGAGATAAGCCACTAGAGTTCCCAAAGCAACCAAGGTATCCATATTGGCATTGTGTTTTTTAAAGCTGGCCCAAGCGCTTTGGATATAAGGACCACCTGCTACTAACATAATAGGCGTTGTGGCTAGAAAGGTTCCCCAATGCATGACTTGGTGACTAATGCTGCCTGTCAACATCCCAATCATGAGAATCACAAGAGGCACAGTAAAGATACTGGTAATCCAAAAACGTTGCAAAAGTGACAAAGATTTTCGAGTCTTCTCAACGACGGTATAGCTTCCCTTTTGCATCTTCATTCCACATGAGAATTCATGTTTCCCCAACTCTTGAGGTGTAAAACGAATGACCTTTTCCTCGTCTACTCCGATTGGTTCTAGAATCCCTTCTTCTTCGAAAAGAATTTCTTTATAACAGTTTGAAGGGGTTGCACGATGAAAGGTAATCTCAGCGGGAATCCCTTTTTGGAGCTGGATATGGGCTGGGTGATAGCCTTTTTCAGCTGTGATACGGATTTTTTGAATGCCATTTTCTAGGCTGGCTTTCACAATTTCTGTCATAGTTTCCTCCTACTCTATAATCATCTTGCCGTGCATCATGTTCATACCACAAGCAAATCCAAACTCTCCAGCCTGCTCAGGCGTGATTTCCACTACATACTCTTCCCCCATAGGCAGGTCCGCATGTACTCCAAAATCTGGAAAAACAATTTGATCCAGACAGGGTGAAGGATCCTTACGATCAAAGATAATACGAGCTGGCACTGATTTCTTGAGGATAATCAAGTCAGGCGTATAACCTCCCTTGACTTCCACTCGAATCTCTTGGTAGCCCTTTTTTTGCTGGGCCTTTTGTCCAGATTTTTCAGGCTTTTTGAAAAACCAAAACAAGATAAACACAATAAGGGCAATACAAACAATGGTTACAATACTATTTAACATGACGTCTCCTTTACATACAATTACATTTTACTTCCGCAACTGCGCTAGCTTTTTTCTTAGAAATTACAGCTTCCAAATCTGCCAAATCCGCCTGAGTGAAGTCACATTCGACAATCAAGTCAGCCAACAAGTTCTTCATCCTACGAGAGCAAACCTTGTCTTTGATATCTCGGACAAGCAAGTTTCGACTTTGGTCCAAAGTTAAAAGGGCTGAATAGACAAAGAACTTGCCTTCTTTTTTCCTTGTCAGACACTCTTTCTCAACCAAACGAGCCAAAAGAGTTTGAATGGTCGACTTGGACCAGTCGAACCGCTCTGCCAGAACCCTGATCAAATCGCTACTGGTCTGCTCTCCTTGCATCCAAATAATCTTCATGACCTGCCATTCTGCATCTGAAATCTGCATAATCACACCTCCTAAATCTACATTTGTCGATTACAGTTATTAGTATACTCCTAAAATCTACATTTGTCAACTATAATTTTATTATTTTTTCGAAAAATAGAATTCTAATCATGTAACGAGAGATTTGCAGTCAAATTTTACTATATAAACTATAAAAATATGCTATACTGAAGAAAAAAGAAAACAACCACTAGGGGTGCGTAAAGCTGAGATTAACGACTGTTAGATCCCTTTGACTCAATCTAGGTAATGCTAGCTGATGGAAGTGGAAATGATAATGAGGACTAGCTAGTCTTCTATTGCTTTCCTCAAACAGACTAGCTTGTTCTTGAGAATACAAACTTCAGTTGGTTGGGAGGTTTTAGATGACTTATTTACCCGTTGCTCTAACCATTGCTGGGACAGACCCTAGTGGCGGTGCTGGTATTATGGCTGATTTGAAGTCATTCCAAGCTAGAGATGTCTATGGAATGGCCGTTGTGACCAGCCTTGTCGCTCAAAATACCAGAGGCGTTCAATTAATCGAGCACGTCTCCAACCAAATGCTGGAAGCTCAATTGGAAAGCGTCTTTTCGGATATCAAGCCTCAGGCTGTAAAAACTGGTATGCTGGCAACTACTGAAATCATGGAGATTATCCAACCCTATCTTAAAAAGCTGGACTGCCCCTACGTGCTTGACCCTGTCATGGTCGCAACAAGCGGTGATACCCTGATAGATACTAGTGCGAGAATCTTCCTAAAAACAAACCTGCTTCCCCTTGCGACTATTATTACACCCAATCTTCCTGAGGCAGAAGAAATTGTTGGTTTTTCGATTCATGATCCAGAAGACATGCAACGTGCTGGTCGCCTGATTTTAAAAGAATTTGGTCCTCAGTCCGTTGTTATCAAAGGTGGCCATCTTGAAGGTGGTGCCAAGGATTTCCTCTTTACCAAGGAGGAGCAATTTGTCTGGGAAAGTCCAAGAATTCAAACCTGTCACACCCATGGTACCGGATGTACTTTTGCTGCTGTGATTACGGCTGAACTAGCCAAGGGCAGAAGCCTTTACCAGTCAGTTGATAAGGCCAAGGCCTTTATCACGAAAGCCATCCAAGATGCTCCTCAACTCGGACATGGTTCTGGCCCAGTCAACCATACAACTTTTAAAGATTAAGAAAAACTCTCTAGTTCCTGCTATAAGGAATTAGAGAGTTTTTGATTAGGAAATCATGTCATCCAGCTTTGTTAAAAAGACTTGCGTTTTTGCTTCAATATCTTCTGCCTGCATCAGATCACGTACGACAGCTACACCAGCTATGCCCGTGCCGATAAGTTGGTCAATATTCTCTGACGTCAAGCCTCCGATAGCAACTACTGGAATGGCGACCGTTTGGCAAATGGTTTTCAAGGTTGAAATCAGGGTGATGGGTGCATTTTCTTTGGTCGTAGTCGGAAAAATGGCTCCTGTTCCCAAGTAATCCGCACCCGATGTTTCTGCTTCAAGGGCTCTTTTAACTGTTTTAGCAGTGACACCGAGGATTTTGTCAGGACCCAATACTTGGCGGGCAACCGAAACTGGTAGCTCATCGTCGCCAATATGCAGACCTGTAGCATCAACCGCGAGACAAACATCCAAACGATCATCGATAATCAAGGGAACCTGATAGGCATCTGTTATTTCCTTGACTTGTTTTGCCAGTTGATAGTATTGATTGGTGGTGAGATTTTTTTCTCGTAGTTGGATGATGGTAACACCTGAACGGCAGGCCGCCTCGACTTTTTCAAGAAAATTTTCCAAGGAATCTTGGTAGCGATTGGTTACTAGATACAGTTTAAGTACTTTTCTATTCATAAAAGTCTCCTTTGATGGCTTCTAGCCAGTTTTCGTCTCTCTTTAGGAGAGAGAGTTGATTGAGAACTTGGTAACGAAAATCTTCCAATCCCATTCCTTGAACAACTATTCTCTCAGCAGAGATATTGAAATAAGAAACTGCTAGGCACGAAGCTTCAAAGGCAGTCTTTCCTTGGCTGAGAAAAACGGCTGTCAAGGCTCCAACCAAGTCTCCTGTCCCTGTTATCCAGTCCAATTCTGCACAGCCATTTCCCAATATTGCAACCTGATTCTCCGAAACGATGAGATCCTTGGGTCCAGTGACTAGGAACGACATACCAGGATAAAGTTGACACCAGTCTTTCAAGACTTGAAGCAAATCCTCAGTTTCTTGATCTTTAGCACTAGCATCAACTCCCACTCCGTGGTGCTTTAAACCAACAAGACTTCGGATTTCCGACATATTTCCTTTAAGGACCGTGGGCTTGTATTCTAAAAGCTCTCTGACTAGCCCCTTACGAATGGGTGACGCTGCTACACCAACCGCATCTACTACCATTGGAAGAGAAGCTTGGTTTGCATAAGTAGCTGCCATACGGATTGCTTTCTCCTTCTCAGCTGACAAATGCCCCAAATTGATGAAGAGAGCCTGACTTTGCTTAGTAAAATCAAGAACCTCACGAGGATCATCTGCCATGACTGGTTTGCATCCCAGAGCCAAAATGCCATTAGCCAGCATCTCACATGAAATCTCATTGGTAATACAGTGAATCAAGGAACTGGTTGCCAGAGGGAAAGGATTTGTCAATTTCTGCATCATTCTATCCTTTCTCCAAAGAAATATCCCTGCACTTTTTTAAAGAATTCCTGCTTGATCAAAAATCGAAAGGCAAGAAAAGCTATGGCTGTACCAATCAAGGTCGCTCCGAAAAATCGCGGAGTGTAGATAAACCAGCTGAGCTTAGCAGCCGATCCTGTAAAAAGTACCATAACAGGATAGGAAACAATGGATCCGATAATCCCTGTTCCCAAAATTTCTCCTAGGGCAGAGAAGTAAAATTTTCTACCAAACTTATAAAAGAGACCTGCGAGGAGGGCTCCAAAAGTAGCTCCTGTTAGGGCCAAAGGGGGAATGCCCTGAGTAGACATACGGATAAAGGCTGTGACTGTAGCCATGACCAAGGCATAAACAGGCCCCATCAAGATCCCTGCAAGAATGTTGACTACACTGGACATTGGTGCCATTCCTTCAATTCGAAAAATGGGTGTAAGAACTACGTCAAGGGCAATCATCATGGATAAAATGGTTAATTTGTGAACTTGAAGTTGGTGGTTTCTCATTTTCTATTTCTTCTCTTTTTCTAAGGACTGCAAATCACTCGTCCATGTTTGATGTTGGTAAGCCATCTCCCAAAACTTGGCTTCCATGTGGACACTTCGGTGGAAGGCCTCTAGCATTTTTTGTTTGTCCGTCTCATTGCTTTCTCGATAGAGCTGATTGACCAGTGCTTCTTCCTCTTT
This sequence comes from Streptococcus sp. HMSC066F01, assembly GCF_001837335.1. Taxonomy (GTDB): domain Bacteria; phylum Bacillota; class Bacilli; order Lactobacillales; family Streptococcaceae; genus Streptococcus; species Streptococcus oralis_S. The sequence continues at coordinate 297,548 of NZ_KV832118.1, read as the reverse complement.
AATCTGCTGTTCTAATTCATCGGTGATATAGGTTTCAATCCACTGTTGATAAAGAGGATTCGGGGATGGTTTGCGATTAAGTGCCTTGCCCAAATCATGGTATAACCAAGGACATGGGAGCAAACTAGCAAAAGCAATGCCCAAGTTTGGCTCTGCAAACTGTCGATAAATATGCGAAATGTAATGATAACAGGTTGGAGCAATCGGTTGCTCGTCTATTTCCTGGTCGCTGATTCTTAATTCCTTGAAAAATTGTTGGCGGATAAACAATTCACCTTCCACTAGACTCTGGGCATTTTGTTTCAAGAGTCTTTTCATCTCCTCGTTGGAAGTCTTATCAGCCAAGAGGTGATAGGCTTCTGAGAAGGCCTTCAGATAGTAGGCATCCTGAATCAGGTAATAGCGAAAGATGGAAGGTTCTAACGTTCCCTCTTGTAACTGTAATACAAATGGGTGATGAAAGGAAGCCTGCCAAGCTTCCTTGGATAATTCCATCGCAATATCTGTGAATTCCATAATAACTCCTTTATAGAAATAAACTGGTTTGAAGTAGTAAAAAGAAAAGTAGGTAGATCAATGTTGTCCTTTGAGGAATATAAAAGGTCCGATAGCGATTCTCCAACTGTGCATGTTCGTCATATCCGTGCGCAGACAAAGCGATCAGATAAAGATGGCGCCACCTAAAGACTGTCATCAGAACCTTACTGTAAATCAGGGGAGACCAAACATGCAATTTTTGACCACGCAATAAGCAAGCTTCCTTGAGGGACTTGATTTCTTGTTGAATGAGGGGAAAGGCATTGAATACCACAATTAAGGCATAGGCCCAAGACCGTGATAGGCCCTTTTGAGCCAAGTACAAGAGAAGCTCTTTTAAGGAAATACTAGAAACAAAGACAAGACCAATACAAACCGTCACAAAAGCCCTCGTCCCAAGCATGACTGCCTGCGAAGCATCCCCATGTAACTGTACTGCCCAGTAGTTGGCAAAAGATGGTAAGATGGCGAGTACGAGCATCCAAGCCAACATCTTAAATCGACGGTGGTAGAGCATGAAGAGAATGCAAAATGCGACTACTGAAAGATTAAGAGCAATCGAAGGAATGAAAGATGTTTCCAAGGATAAAACTAGAAAGAAGAGACTGATAACCGGTGTCTTAGTTGCTACTTTGATCATACTACCTCACCTCCCCTAGAGTATCATTTTTCAGAGATGGGAGAGGTTTGCTGATGGTCACCTCTTTCACATGACTAAGACCCTGACTAGTCATCTCAATCCAATAATCAACCACAGAGATCAAGGGATCTAAACGATGGCTAATGATCAAAAAACTTCTTCCTTGATTTCTATCCTCCAACATCCACTGACAAAAATAATGGCAGGCTCTATCATCCAAACCAGCAAATGGCTCATCTAGCAAGATCACAGAAGCCTTGCTGGTCAAGATGGACAAAAGCTGAAGTATCTTTTGCTGACCACCACTTAATTGATAGGGACTCCTATCAAGCGCCTGCTCCAGATCAAAATATCCTAAAGCTTGGAGAATCCGCTGATTTCTTTCAGAGTCTGGGCTATCTAGTTGCAGTTCCTCTCTCAGACTGCCTCGGATAAACTGCTTCTCAGCTTCCTGAACAACACCAGTCAGATCGCGATACAAACTTTTTTTCTTTTTTAGAACACAACTCTTCCAAGTAATGCGCCCCTTATACTTTTGAAATTGAAGAATAGACCGAAAGAGGGTTGATTTCCCGACACCATTGTCACCCAAGATACAGGAAATCCCTTGGTAAAATGTGAAATCCGCAATCGAAAAGAGGGGGCGATGATCCAGCTCACAAGTCAAACGGTCCATATGAAATAGTTCTGGGCTAGAAGCAACTTCCTTTGAAGCGACCTGTATCATCTCAGAGGAAGGGATTTGAAACACTTCTCTTAGTTGACCGTCTCTTAGCTCCACCATATGGTCGATATAGGCTTCATAGTCCGTTAAATCATGGTCACACAGGATAACTGTCTTCCCATCAGAGACCAACTCTTTTAGAATCTCCAATATCTCTATCCTACTCTTACGATCAATGGAAGCGAAGGGCTCATCCAAGAGATAGACCCTAGGATTCATAGCAAAGAGAACTGCCAGTGCAGCCTTTTGCTTTTCTCCACCTGATAAGTGATGAATTGGACGGTGCAAGATTGCCTTGCACCGACATTGCTGGACAACCTCTGCTATTTTAGAATCAATTTCCTGAACGGGATGCCCAATATTTTCCAAGGTAAAAATCAGCTCCTCAAACAAGTTCTCCATTGTAAATTGATGATTAGGATTTTGAAAGAGAATACCAACCGTCTGGACACGTTCGATGATAGAAAGCTGACTGACCTCGCTCCCATTTATCAGGACTTGACCGCTATAGGGAAGAGAACTGACTTGGGCAATCAATTGAAAGAGGCTTGATTTTCCAGAACCACTGCTCCCAACTAACAAGGTAAAGGCTTGCCCATGAAAGGTAAAATCAATCGGTTCTGAAAAAATTGGGGACTGAATCTCCCGTAATTCCAGCCCCATCTATGCTTTTCCTCCAGTTGCAAACTGATGATAGAGTTTGACAATGGCACGAACCAAGATAGTACAGAAGAAAAAGACGGAAATAAAACGTACCACTAGCAAGGAAAGGACAAAAGGAAGGGAGAAGGCATAGTAACCTAACTTAATGTATTCATAGACAAAGCTAAAAAGGGTAATCCCAATACTATTGGCAGTTAGAGAGAGCCAACTTTCATAGCGATTCTTGGTTACGATAAAACCAAGTTCACTTCCCAAACCTTGAACCAAGCCAGACAAAAGGGCACCTAGACCAAATTGGCTACCATAAAGAACTTCAGCAAGCGCAGCTAGCCCTTCTCCAATCGTTGCGCTTCCCACTCTTGGAACAAAGATGGCAGCAATGGGTGCAGCCATACACCAGAGACCAAAGAGGATTTCATTGGCAAAGGCCTGTAAACCAAGAGGTGCTAAAATCAGGGTGAGGATATCAAACAGATAGCCTGAACCCACAAAAACGCCACCAAAAAAGATAGACAAGAAAGCAAGTAAAATAACCTCTTTTAACTGCCATTTTTTCAACATAAAAAACTCCTTTTTTAAAGAAAAGTGGGGTATTCAAGGTGAGCTACCGAAAGGCTTAACGTCCAGCCTATCCTCTTTTGATAAACAAAAAAACTCCAATTACAAACGAGAATTAGAGTTTACCTTACAAGATTAGACAGTTCTTTTCGACATACGAAAAAAACCTTTTCACATTTCCCTTCGACAGTACTAACTGTATCAGGTTCAATGGGTATCATCTCAGCCTAAAGCACCCCAAATGTCTTTATTATTTAATTATATAATTATTTTAACAGACGATTTATTCTAGTTCAAGGAATTGAACTGGAAATACAGCCTTGTACTCAAAAAGACAGCAGATCTTTCTTTTGCAAAAAATAAATGACTTATTTGATGGATTAGCTATTTGAACTGAATCTGGACATATCTTTTTAGAAAAAAGAAAATCCTACTCCCTCAGAATCCAAGGAAAAATTGATGCCTATTGTTCACTCATTTCCCGAACAGTTTTTTCTATATTTTTTGCATACGATATTGCTGAAATGATTGAAACGCCGTCAACATTGGTCTTCATAATATCTTTAATATGTTGCGTCTGTATCCCACCAATTGCAACTAAGGGAATTTGTGGCAATAGTTTTCTCATCAATTTAAGACCTTCATAACCTATAGCACCACCAGCATCATCTTTTGACTGGGTATCAAATACAGGACCAACACCAACATAATCTACATATTCAACTTTTGATTGTTGAAATTCTTCCTCGTTTTTTATAGAAAGACCAATTATTTTATCTGGCATCAATTTTCTAATTTCATCAACACCAAGATCATCCTGTCCTACATGTACACCATCAGCATCAATTTCCATTGCCAAATCAATATCATCATTAACAATAAACGGAACATTGTATTTTTTACAAAGATCCTGTAGTTTAATTGCTAATTCGACTTTTTCTTTACCTTCTAAGGCTCCCTCACCTTTTTCACGGAATTGAAATAAGGTTATACCACCTTTTAAGGCTTCCTCAACGACTCTATATATATCTTTTCCTTGGCAAGTAGTCGTTCCACAAATAAAATATAGTTTTAGTAATTCTTTATGAAACATCTTACTTCACTCTTTTGAATTCCTTTACATCTTCGTCTGTAATCTCGTATAAGGCATTTATAAATTCAACTTTAAATGTTCCAGGAAGATGCCCATTTGGACGTTTTTCTGCCATTTCTCCAGCGATATTGTAAACCAACATTGCTGTTTCTAATGATTTCAATTCTTGACCTTTTTCAAGTCCGATAAAGCTTGCTACTACAGCACCTAATAAGCATCCTGTCCCAATAACTTTTGGCATCATGGCACTACCATTATGAATCGTTACAACTTCTCCATTAACCGCAATGGCATCCACTTCACCTGTTACTACTATTGGAATATTGAACTTTTTATTTGCTGCTAGAGCAATTTCATCAATATTATCTACGCCTGCACTATCTACTCCTTTAGATGCCACATTTATTCCTACTAAAGAGGCAATCTCGCCAGCATTTCCCCTAATCGCTGCCAGTTTGTAATTATTGATTAGATCATCTGCTACTTTTTTTCTATATTCTCCTGCTCCACAGGCTACAGGATCTAAAACTGCAGGAACATTATATTTTTCAGCAATTTTTAGTGCCTCTTGGTACAGCTTCCAATTATTATCCGTTAAAGTCCCAATGTTAATCAATAATCCTCCAGCATATTTTAATAGATCTTCTAAGTCTGCTGGGTACTCGCTCATAGCTGGTGAGGCACCCAGTGCTACTAATCCATTTGCTGTAAAGTTTTTTACAACATCATTGGTGATACAGATTACTAATGGTGCTTTTTCTTTTAATAATTTTAAACTTGTCATATTGAAATCCTTCCTTTTCACTTTATACGATCTACTGATTTCGATTTATCTCTATCTTTCGTTAAGAAATTTTTCAGTTACATTGAATGATTTACCTCATCAAATTTGTCAGTATCCTGAACTTTCCCTAAGCATCATAACCAATATCAAAAAAGGCTAATTCTAAAGCGACTGCTTGGTTCCAGCGTTGCTTAAGTTCTGTCAAATCTTCTCGACCTTTTCCGACACGATTGAGTTCGTCAACCAGAAATTGAACCCACTCTGCAAAGAAAGGACCTCTGTGGAGATTAATCCATTCCGAATGAATATAGGCTTCAGGTAGAGCCAAATCTTTAGAACCCCAGTCTAAATAGAGACCTTCTGCAATGACCAGCATGACTAAAAGATGGGCATAGTCTGATGATGATACAGCAGAATACATAAGCTCCTGAAAGGCTTTTGTTACAGGATGCAAGGTCACTTCCAGATAGTCATTCTCAGATACTTTTAAATCTTTGAAAGCTTTTTGGAAATAACCGTCTTCATCTGCTTCAAGAAAGCCTAGTTGCTTGGCAAAACGAAGCTTGGATTCAAGCTGGTCTGCGTGGGCTACGCAAGCACCCAGCATGGATAAGAAGGCATCAAAGAAGTGATAATCTTGAATTAGGTAGTCTTTTAAGACCTTATTCTCAATTGTCCCCGCAAAAAGTTCCTTAACAAAACGATGATTGATTGCAGCCTGCCAATCCTTCTGACTGCTTTTTAATAATTCTCCAACAGTCAAACCTGGCTGAAATGCATAGTCTTGTCTTTCCATATTTACTTTTCCTCTCTTTACTCGTTCGTAATCAACAAAACATCAAGAAAATCCTAGTTTTACTTGACCTTTTTAAAGAAAATCAAGGGCGTTCAAGAAAAGCTACCTAAATGCTTTGTATCACCTTCATCCAGTTTATATAAACAAAAAAACTCCAATTACAATCAAGAATTAGAGTTTAGCTTACAAGATTAGATCGTTCATTTCGCCATACGAAAAAACGTTTCACATTTCCCTTCGCCAGTCTTAACTGTATCAGGTTCAATGGGTATCATCTCAGCCTAAAGCACCCCAAATGTCTTTATTATTTAATTACTGCACCAGTATAGCAAAAAATGAAAGCCCTAGCAAGATATTTGACTGAAAAATATATTTATATAGATTTCAATGGTGATTTATTCTTCCTATAGACGAAGAAAAACCTCCACATCAAGTGGAGGCAAGCTATTTTATCAATACAATTTTAAGTCACGAGGGTCAACTGGGAAGGTTGGATTGTATGGGTTGTGACGGAGTTTGAAGTGTTTGACATCTTCAATAGTCTGAGTTCCAGATAACTGCATAACTGTCTTCAATTCTGCATTCAAGTGTTCAAAGACTTGACGCACACCAACACTACCGCCGAGAGCCAAGCCATAGATAACCGGGCGGCCAATAGCTATCAAGTCTGCTCCTGAAGCCAAGGCTTTAAAGACGTGTTGGCCACGACGAATACCAGAGTCAAAGACAATTGGTACGCGTTTGTCAACTGCTTCTGCTACTTCTTGAAGTGAGTCAAAGGCAGCTGGCCCACCGTCGATTTGACGGCCACCATGGTTGGTTACCCAGATACCAGAAGCTCCAGCAGCAAGCGAACGTTCAACGTCCTCACGGCATTGTGGCCCCTTGACATAAACAGGAAGTCCTGAGTATTCAGCGATAAATTCTACATCTCGTGGAGATAGGCGCTGTTTAGCTGATTTGTAAACAAAGTCCATTGATTTACCAGCACCTTCTGGCAGGTATTCTTCAACAATCGGCATGCCAACTGGGAAGACAAAACCATTACGCTTATCGACCTCACGATTGCCCCCTACCGTAGCATCAGCCGTCAAGACAATCGCTTTATAACCTTCAGCCTTCACACGGTCCATGATGTGGCGATTGATACCATCATCTTTACTAAAGTAAAACTGGAACCAATGAGGTGTCCCTTGAAGGGCTTCCGTAATTTCTGGAAGGTCGACAGTAGAGTAAGAGCTGGTTGTATAGAGAGAACCAAACTCATGCACACCACGCGCAGTCGCCACTTCACCCTGTTCATTTGCCAATTTATGAGCCGCAACAGGCGCCATAATGATTGGTGAAGACAATTTTTCGCCTGCAAATTCAATCTCTGTACTTGGATTTTCTACATTGCAAAGTGTATGAGGAACGATGAGTTTGTGGTTAAAGGCACGAATATTCTCACGCAAAGTGAAAGTATCCTCCGCCCCACTAGCGATATAGCCAAATGCTGCTTTAGGAATAACTTGTTGCGCCATTGGCTCCAAATCATAGGTATTGATGAAATCTACATGACCTTCTGCATTGCTTGTTTTGTATGACATAAAATGTCCTCCTTGATAAGTAAGCGTTTACTTTGTATATTACAAAAAATATTCTAACTCTTTTTTCAAAATTTTTCAAATATTTTGTTTGGAAATTTCATGCTTTCAATCATTTTACAGAGATAATTAAAAATGATGAACTTTCTTAAGTTATGGAAATTCAAATAATCTTTTCATTTTCTAATACTTTATCATCAAATTGTTCAGCTAGTATAGTTGCTGAGTGATAAAGTTCCTTTGCTTTATTTTTATCATTTTCAAAATAAAGATAGCACTTAGCTTCAAATACTGAAATTCCAGATTTATAGACTTGCAACATTGTTACTGATAAAATTTCATTCATCTTTTTTACTAGAGATATCATATGCTTATAGTCACTATGAACAACATAAACACCCGCTATGGCACAAAGAACTGATAGTAGCTCTACATTATACATTCCATCACTAACTAATTGCTGTTTCAACAACTTAATCCGAAAATCATCTAATGCTCTCTTCTATAAATCAAGTCTTGACATTGCATAGCAAAATAATCAATTAATAGTAAATCATTGAATGTGTAAACTTGCTTTAGTGTTACTTGCTTAAAATAATCATCAAAAATATCTTCAGCGAAACTACCTGTCCCTGTCCTTATCAAGTCTAATATTCTTTCAATCAAGTCTAGACTCAGCAACTCTTCCTCAGGAAGAGCTAGTTCTTTATTTTCAAGAAAAGTATCTATCGGAACTTCTAATCGCTTAGATAAATATTGTAACTTAGTAATTGTTGGCAAGGATTGCCCAAGCTCAGTACGCATCAGCTGTTTGATTATTAAGTCAGCTTCTGTCCACAGACCTCTTCTCTCGTCAATTTGTGACGTTCATGTTCCTGTCTTACTCTATGACCAATTTCAGTTTTAATATCTGTTGTCATTCTTACCTCTTAACCACAATCCATAAATTAACATACTTTTAATTCTTCGGCTAAAAATTAACAATAATTCTTTTTCAAATCCGTCATATTATTTTCCAAAACTTGGATGTCTTGGCTGACTTTGAGAATGACAATGCTGCCTTGAATACTGGAGATGACTTGACGGGCCTGCAACTGCGCCCGCTCTTCTGACCAGTCAGCATGCAGGTCTTGCAAGAGGCTGGCTAACTTCTCTGTCCACTGGGTCATAAAATCATTGAGAGGAAAGCGGAAGTTCTCATCTTCTGTGGACAATTCCACAATCAGATTACCAATTGGGCAACCATAAAAGACCGTCTGACTTTCATGAAATTGACAAACCCAGTCAATCATATCCGAAAACTTGTCACTGTCAGACTTGTCTGCTTCAAAAATATCTTCAAAAAGCTCTTTTCGCCAATTTGCTAAAATATCTTGAATGACCGTCAAACCAATTTCCTTCTTAGATTTGAAATAATAATAAAGCTGCCCCTTGCCAACATCAGCTGCCTCCATGATGTCACTGATGGAGGTGGCCACATAACCCTTCTGATAAATCAATTTCTCAGCACTTTGTAAAATACGCTCTTTAACACTCATCTGCTCACCTCTCTTTTTCCTATTATAGCAGATTCAGAGCCTGAAACCAAACAATTGAAACCACCTCCTTTTGCCACTGTTTTATCATTAAAATTTTTGTTCTGAGCAAATTAATTTACAAATTCAATTTTAGATGTTATTATAATTGTACCGAACGGTCAGTATGTAACTAAAACTACCATTTGGAAAATCATCAAACTAACAGTCTAAATTCCTATTGGCTGTTAATCAAATCATATTAGGAGGAACCTCATGTTCAATCAGAAAAATGTCGCATTTGTTATCACAGACCCGCAAGTTGAATTCTTAAAATCTACTGGTAAAGGATTCGGAGCAACTAAAGATGTTCTTGAAAAAGTTAATACTATTGAAAATCTGACAAAGCTTTTCGCTCTTGCTAAAGAGCGTGGCTACAAGCGTTTTATCTCACCGCACTACTTCTATCCACACGATCACAAGTGGCAATTTAAAGCTGCTGGTGAAACGATGATGATTGAAAACGAAATGTTTTGGCGTGATAGCCAGTATTCAGCAATTCCAGAAGGCTCTGGAGCAGATATGATTGAAGAGATTAAACCATTTTTGGATGAAGATACTATTGTTGTCAACGGACATAAAATCTTTGGCCCAGAAAGCAACGACCTTAACCTTCAACTCCGCAAAAATGGTATCGACACCGTCATCTTGGCTGGTATGAATGCTAATCTCTGCGTGGATTCACACATGCGTGAACTCATAGAATTAGGCTACAATGTCATTGTTGTTAACGATGCTGTCGGTGCTCCAGGTGAAGAAGCCTACCAAGCTGCACTAACAAACTACGGCTACATTGCCAACCAAGTTTTGACAACTGAGGAAGTTATCGCTCAACTTTAGTATTAAAAACAAAATCAGGTAATCCTAGTGACTACCTGATTTTCTATGTTTTAGGCGTTTTGCCAATTTTCTTGGTCTTCTTTAAAGCGTTTTAGGAGGTCGAGTCCTTCTGGCGTAATGTAACCTTCTTCTTGGGCTAGGTGGATGAGTTCGCTGTAGTTAGAAAGTGTCACCAATTTCACATCAGCATCCGCAAAATTCTTATCGGCTTTTGGCAATTGATAACTGAAAATCGCTACAACTCCAAGCACATCTGCTCCTTCGCGTTTAGCAGCTGCTACGGCCTCAAGAACAGACCCTCCAGTTGAAATGAGGTCTTCAACAACAACCATCTTTTGCCCCTGAGCCACACGACCTTCGATTTGGTTACCAGCTCCGTGGTCTTTTGGTTTGCTACGGATGTAGGCAAAAGGCAAGTTCATCTTGTCAGCGATGATAGCTCCGTGTGGAATCCCTGCTGTCGCTGTTCCTGCAATCACTTCTACTTCTGGAAATTCTGCTTTAATAGCTTCCACAAAACCATTTTCAATCAAGCTACGAGTTTCTGGATAGGCAAGCGTCACACGGTTGTCCGTATAAATCGGCGATTTGATACCAGATGCCCAAGTGAAAGGCTCCTCTGGTTTGAGGTAAACGGCTTGAATCTTCAAGAGGTGGCTAGCGATATCTTTAGCAAGTGTCATAGTCTTCTCCTTTTGTTTTTATAATCTATTTCTTTAATTTTAGTCTTGGTTCCATTCATCCTTGATAGCATGATAAGCTGCAACAGGATCCTCAGCTTGGGTAATGGGACGTCCCACTACGATATAGTCACTACCGATTTGATAAGCATCCGCTGGCGTCATGACACGTTTTTGGTCTCCAACCGCAGCTCCCGCTGGACGGATTCCCGGTGTCAAACAGATAAAATCTGAATTGGTGGCCTGCTTGATGAGTTGCACTTCCTGAGCTGAGCAAACGACACCATCCAAGCCCGCTTCATCTGTCTTCTTGGCATAGTGAATGACCGATTCTTGAAGACTGGTTTGGATATTTTGAAAGTCTCTCATTTGTTCTTCAGAAGTTGAAGTCAATTGAGTGACAGCAATCAATTTTGCTTCTTTTCCAAGACCTTCACGCGCAGCCTTCATCATCTCCACACCACCAGCAGCATGAACATTGGTCATGTCCACACCAAGCTGAGATAAGACCTTCATAGCAGATTTGACTGTATTGGGAATATCATGTAGCTTGAGGTCCAAAAAGACACTATGCCCTAGTGACTTCAAATAACGGACAACTTCTGGACCTTCCACATAATAAAGCTCCATTCCCACTTTTAAATAAAGACTTTCTTCTGCTGGGAAAAGAGATAAAAATTCCTTGACTGCCTCAAAACTAGGAAAATCAAGAGCAATAACTGGACGATGTTCACGCATACCTTTCTCCTTTTACCTTTGTAAGCTAGAGAGCATGAAAAAAGGAACCTGCCAACAGCAAGGTTCCACGAAAAATGGGTAGTCTCCACCCTTTCACCGTCTAACCTTAGCTGCCTCTCTGGACTGCTTTAAAGGTTTTTTTCTATTCTATTATTTATAGTAGGACTTGTCAAGCAAAAACTCGAAACTAGACTTCTATACCATTCAAAATCAAGAGGAAAAGTTAGTCTAACGACTCTGTGATTGCTGGCTCGTTTGGCTTTGATTTCCCTGTTCTTCTTGTTTTTTCTTTTCTTCTTCCTGTTTTTTCTTCTCAGCTTCCTTGGCCTCTTGTTTGGCTTTTTCCTCAGCCTCTTCTATCAATTTATCCGCTATCGTATAGCTGTATACTCCAGCTTCCATATCGACTACACTCGGTTCTGACAATTGTGGCTTGATTTTGCTGTAATAAGGCAATTTCTTGCTCAATTCTGATAGGGGAACCAAAATCTCATCTGTATCCAGCATGGTAATTTTTAAAAGATCTGCTGTTGCCTTGCTCGGCGCTAATTCGATTTTCTGGATTTGACTCTTGATATCCTCACTGATAGTAGACAATCCCGTTATAAGTTCTTTCACCTGCTGCTCATCATTAAAGGTAACTGTCAGATAAGTCTCAGGCAAGTTTAAGCGATCAACAGGAGTTGACTCTACTGTACCACTAGACAGAATAGGATAATGTTCTTCACCAGACACATAATAACCGACAATATCGAATTCCTTGACCTCGATCGTAAAGTTAGTCGGAAATTGATAGTCAATCTTCGCTGATTCTATCCAATGATTGGACTTGATTCGCTCAGCGTATGTTTCCTTATCCAACAATAGAGCTAAAGTATAGTCGCTATCTTGAATCCCAGAAGCCTGTTTGATGTCATCCGCCTGCGTGTTACTATTTCCCTTAACCTCGATATTTTTGATGGTCGAAAGTGGAGTCAATAGATAGACTGAAAGAAGAAGGACCAGGACACTGGGTACCAAGATACTCACAGCTCGCCAAATATGAACAGGAGCAATTTTAGGCTTGGCAGGTTTTTCTGGTTTCTCTGGTTTTTCTTTTTTCTTCTTCTCTTTTTCCTCTTTGACTTTCCGGTCATCCTTTTGAGATTTTTCTTCTTTTTCGGATGGTTCCTTGCTTGGACTTGAGGCTTCCTCATCTAACTCACTCGATGATTTCTTGGATTCCTCCAATAGTTTCGAGTTGGCTTCCTTACGAGCTTGTTTTTCCTTTTCCTTCTCTTCAGCTAGGGCAGCTTCTTCCTCAGCCTTCTTCTTCAGGTATTCCTGGTTTCGTTTCTGCCATTCAGACAATTCTTGCTTCTGGTTTGATTCTTTTTTCTTATCCTTTGACATTGATATTCCTTATGCTAGGTCTTTTCTTAGTAGATCATAAAAATCTGCAAGAGATTTCAATTCAGTCGAAGCTTTCATGCTAGCTTGGTATTGGTCCTTGTGACTAAGCAAGTGAGTGAGTTTCGCCTCCAAGCTTTCCAAGGTCAAGTCACTTTCTTGAAGTTCTTCTGCGTAGCCTTTCTTAACAAAGTAAGCCGCATTTTCAATCTGATCTCCTCGACTTGCTTCACGACCCAATGGTACGATGAGATGGAGTTTCGCCATGGCCAAGAGCTCGAAAATCGTATTGGCACCGCCACGCGTCACCACCACATCTGCCATCTCCATCAAGGGTTGATAGAGATCCGTCACATAGTCAACACGAAAGAGATTTTGATTCAACTCATTGAGGCTTGAATCTCCAGTGAGATTGATAATATTGTAGCGTTCGGTCAGTTCTTGCTTATGATCTGTCACCAATTGGTTAAAGACACGAGCTCCTGCAGAACCACCAACAAACAATACCGTTGGCAATTTAGGATCAAAGTGGGTTTGGATATCCACCAATTCATCTGGTTCAGGAGTCTTTTGGTCTGAAACCTTGGTCACTGCCCCCACATGTTCAACCTTAGACAAACTTGAAGCTTGCTCAAATGTTGAATACATCTTGGTCGCAAATTTATAGGCAATTTTATTGGCCAAGCCCATGGACAGGTCCGATTCGTGGATAAAGACAGGCACTCCTGACACACGCGCTGCGATAACGGGCGGTACAGAGACAAACCCCCCCTTTGAAAAAAGAGCCTGTGGACGCAGTCGTAACATGATAAAGAGCGATTGGACAATTCCCCAACCAACTTTGAAGACGTCCAGCATATTTTGCCAAGAGAAATAGCGACGCAACTTCCCAGTCGCAATGGAGTGGAAGGTCACATTCAAGCCTGACTTGAGGATTTCTTGGTGTTCAATTCCGTGTTTATCCCCGATATAGTGAACTTCCCAGCCATCTTCGATGAACTTAGGCATTAACAAAAGGTTGAGGGTGACATGTCCAACCGTCCCCCCACCTGTAAAGACAATTTTTTTCATATTATTCCTTTAACTCCGCTACTGTGTTGATAAAGAGGTCGCCACGTACTTCAAAGTTAGCATACATATCCCAGCTAGCATTGGCAGGACTGAGGAGAACCACATCTCCTTGAGTCGCGAGCTCATAAGCCTTGCGGGTCGCATCAGCAATATCTGTCGCATCTACATAAGCCACACCAGCCTTATCCGCTGCCCGTTTGACACGTTCTGCAGACTGACCGAGGATGACCATCTTCTTGAGCCCAGTAATATCTGGCACCAATTCGTCAAACTCATTGCCACGATCCAAACCACCTGCAATCAAAATGACCTTGCTATTGTCAAATCCTGACAAGGCTTTTTGAGTAGCCAAGATATTGGTTGACTTACTATCGTTATAGAACTTGACACCCTGAATTTCATCCACAAATTGGAGACGGTGTTTGACACCACCAAAGGATGAAAGAGTTTCCTTGATGGTTTGGTTATCCACACCACGGAGCTTGGCTACAGCAATAGTCGCAAGGGCATTTTCTACATTGTGGCTACCTGGAACACCGATTTCACTAGCTGCCATGACCACTTCGCCACGGAAATAGAGTTGACCATCTGCAAGATAGGCTCCATCAACCTTTTTAAGTGTTGAAAATGGAACAACAGTGGCTTGTGTTTTAGTAGCCAATTCTTTTGCCAAGTCTTGGTTAAAGTTCAATACAAGGAAATCATCCGCTGTCATCTTGTTCTGGATATTCCACTTAGCTGCCACATACTCTTCAAAAGAACCATGATAGTCGATATGAGTTGGCATGAGGTTGGTAATAACCGCAATCTCAGGATGGAATTCTTGGACACCCATCAGTTGGAAAGAAGAAAGTTCCATGACGAGCGTGTCCTTGGCTGTTGCAGTTTGAGCCACTTGACTAGCAGGATAGCCGATGTTCCCTGACAAGAGACCGCGTTGACCAGCAGCAGTCAAAACTTCCCCAATCATCGTCGTTGTAGTGGTTTTCCCATTTGAACCAGTGATACCGATAATTGGTGCTTCCGAAATCAAATAAGCCAATTCCACCTCAGTCAAGACTGGAATCCCCTTTGCCAATGCCTTTTCAATCATGGGATTGCTATACGGGATACCTGGATTTTTCACCATCAGAGCGAAATCTTCATCCAAGAGCTCCAAAGGATGCCCACCAGTGACAACCTTGATTCCATCTTCCAGTAGGCTTTGTGCAGCTGGATTTTCCTCAAAAGGCTTGCCGTCATTTACTGTCACAATAGCTCCTAGCTTGTCCAACAAACGGGCCGCAGACTCACCAGACTTAGCCAAACCTAAAACAAGAACTTTCTTATTTTTAAATTGATCGATTACTTTCATGTCTCAAACTCCATTTCTACTCCTACTATTTTACCATTTTTATGGAAATAATACTAAACGAAAATGCTCTAGCCTTCATTCTAGCATAGAAAAAGAGAGCCATAGCTCTCTTTCTATTTATCTTCTTCTGCTCTTTTTTACAGACATGAGCGTAATGTCTCTCAAGCTAAAGTAGGCTAGGGCCAGCATGGCGATTGTGACAAAGAATTCTGTCGGTAATTGGAAGATTTGCAAGATGGACAACATCAGCAAAATCAAGAGTGCAACAACTACAAAGACCAAGATAACGATGTTGACTGTTCCTTTAATACTTTGAGGTGTCGCAAATACATAGAGTAGTAATAAGAGTATCCCTATGATTAAATAGATCATCTTTATCTCTTTCTAGCTCTTATTCAGCTGATTTTTTCTTCTTGTTGGCTTTCTCACGCTCTGCCTTGTTAAGGATTTGTTTACGCAAACGGATAGACTCAGGCGTTACTTCCATGTACTCATCGTCATTCAAGAACTCAAGAGACTCTTCAAGTGTCAAGATACGTGGTGTCTTGATAACAGCTGTTTGGTCCTTGGTTGCAGAACGAACGTTGGTCATTTGTTTGGCCTTAGTGATGTTAACTGTCAAGTCGTTCTCACGAGAGTTTTCACCGATGATCATTCCTTCGTAAACCTCAGTACCTGGGTTGACAAAGATGGTTCCACGTTCTTCGATAGACATGATTGAATAGGTTGTTGCCTTACCAGCATCGATGGAAACAAGGGCACCACGATGACGTCCCCCAATTTCACCTGGAATCAATGGCAAGTATTGGTCAAAGGTATGGTTCATGATACCGTAACCACGAGTCATTGACAAGAACTCAGTTGAGTATCCAATCAAACCACGCGCTGGAACAAGGAAGACCAAACGAGTTTGACCATTACCGGTTGAAATCATATCCAACATTTCACCCTTACGTTCAGAAAGGCTTTGGATAACAGAACCTTGGTATTCTTCTGGAGTATCGATTTGAACACGTTCAAATGGCTCACATTTAACACCGTCGATTTCTTTTACGATAACTTCTGGACGAGATACTTGAAGCTCATAACCCTCACGACGCATGGTTTCGATCAGGATTGACAAGTGCAATTCTCCACGTCCTGAAACAGTCCATTTATCTGGTGAGTCCGTTGGGTCAACACGAAGGGAAACGTCTGTTTGCAATTCTGCTTGCAAGCGTTCTTCCACCTTACGAGAAGTCACCCATTTACCTTCTTTACCAGCAAATGGTGAGTTGTTGACCAAGAAGGTCATTTGAAGAGTTGGCTCATCGATGTGTAGGATTGGAAGAGGCTCAACTGCATCTGTCGGTGTAATCGTCTCACCAACAAAGATATCTTCCATACCTGAAACGGCAATCAAGTCACCTGCTTTTGCTTCTTGGATTTCACGACGTTCCAAACCAAAGAAACCAAAGAGTTTTGTAACACGGAAGTTCTTCGTTGTACCATCTAGTTTAGAAAGGGTAACTTGGTCCCCAACTTTCACACTACCACGGAAGACACGACCGATACCGATACGACCTACGAAGTCATTGTAGTCCAAAAGTGACACTTGGAACTGCAAAGGCTCATCTGAGTTGTCTACTGGAGCTGGGATATGATCGATAATGGTGTCAAAGATTGGCGCCATTGTTTTTTCTTGATCAGCTGGATCATCTGACAAGGAAGATGTTCCGTTAATCGCTGAAGCATAAACAACTGGGAAATCAAGCTGGTCATCATCTGCACCAAGCTCGATGAAGAGTTCCAAGACTTCGTCCACTACTTCTGCTGGACGAGCTGAAGGTTTGTCGATTTTGTTGACAACCACGATTGGAACAAGGTCTTGTTCCAAGGCTTTTTTCAATACGAAACGAGTCTGTGGCATGGTTCCTTCGTAGGCATCTACGACCAAGACAACACCGTCAACCATTTTCATGATACGCTCAACTTCTCCACCGAAGTCCGCGTGTCCTGGTGTGTCCATGATATTGATACGAGTTCCATTGTAAGCAACGGCTGTATTCTTAGCAAGGATGGTAATTCCACGCTCTTTTTCGATATCGTTTGAGTCCATAGCACGCTCTGCCAATTCAGTACGTGCATCAAGAGTTTCTGATTGTTTCAATAATTCGTCAACGAGAGTTGTTTTACCGTGGTCAACGTGGGCGATAATCGCAATGTTACGGATATCTTCTCTTAATTTTGTCATGATTTCCTCTAATATTTTAAATTTTTATTTCTAACTGAACAATTATACCACAGTCTCATTCAAAAATCACAGTTCAGCTAAGTGTAAATGTTTTCACTCTACTTTTCTAGTCAAGGCAACTCTTTTCAAAGTCAGAGACTTATGATAAGATAAGCTGGTATGCGTTTAGATAGATTATTAGCCCAAGAAATGATCAGTCGCAAGGCTATGAAACAGGCACTCCTGAAAAAAGAAATCCTAGTAGATGATTGTCCAGCCAACTCCCTCGCTCAAAATGTCGATACTGGATTGCAGAAACTAGTTTTTCAAGGACGACAAATCCAAGGATACAAGCACACCTACCTCATGCTTCATAAACCAGGTAGAGTGGTGACAGCCAGTCAGGATAAGGACCTACCAACCGTCATGGACCTCCTTCCACCTGACATCCAGTCTGACCAGCTCTATGCTGTCGGCAGACTAGACCGTGATACGACGGGACTGCTCCTTTTGACAGACAATGGACCTCTTGGTTTTCAGCTCCTTCATCCCCAGTACCATGTCGATAAATCCTATCAAGTGGTGGTCAACGGACTGCTCACACCAGACCATATCCAGTCATTCAAAGAGGGGATTGTCTTTTTAGATGGGACTACTTGTAAACCTGCTCAGCTCGAAATTCTGTCCCCAAGCCCAACAGAGAGCCGGGCCACCATCACTATCTCTGAGGGCAAATTTCATCAAGTCAAGAAGATGTTTCTATCAGTTGGTGTCAAGGTTACTGCCCTAAAACGAGTCCAGTTCGGCTATTTTACATTAGACCTAGAACTAGCAGAAGGGCAATACCGTCCCTTGAATCCAGAGGAATTGGAAATCATTAAAAACTATTTAGAAAAAAGTGGATAAAAGAAAAAAGCTTTATGTTTAAAGCTTTTTTGTTTTTTGCTTATCTAAAAACTATTGCGATTGCTAGAATCCAGTTAAGAACAGAAACTACAAGTCCTACGATATTGAGAATTTTTTCTGTTTTATAGTCCAGTCCAGATTCTTTTTGGTATGAAAAAGCCAAGACCAATCCTATGATCCCCAAAATCAGACCCACTATTGGCGATAGCAAACCAAGAACGATAGATAAGATACCTAAAATAAGTGAAGGTTTTTTCTTTTGTTGTGAATTCATATTATAAAATCTCCTTAAAATTAATATAAATGATAATACCATAAAATGCAAGCTTTATCTATCATTCGACAGTTTTTAACAGAATGTTAGCTAGTCTTGACCTTCCCGTTCCAAGAATCCAATCCATAAGAAAGGATATAAATTTCAGAGAAACCTTGTTTTTTCAAATAAAGTGCTGCATTGGTCACTCGTTGTCCGCGTTGGTTTTCGTAGAGAAGGACAGGTTTATCCTTTCGAAGAGCTGCAAGGCTTGACTTCAACTGATTTGAAGGAATATTGCGCGCACCAAGAATGTGTTTTCTGTGAAATTCTGCTGGTTCACGGACATCAATCAATTGCCCTTTCCGAATCAAGGCTTCAAATTCTGCATTGTCCACAATCTTAGCCGCACGACGAATACGAAGATAGTTATACCCCATCCATGCTGCCATCGCTAGTACGATTCCCCACAAAATCCAAATTGTCATAAGTTCTTATCTCCATTTTTCTCTAAGTAGTCTAATTCTATCTTGTGCTCTCTACGAAGAACAGCTTCTGCTTCTAGATAGTCTAGCTTGTCCATCAGACCTGCATCATAGATCCGAGAGAGTTCGAGCTTCATCAGTTCAATATCATACAAGCGCTTCCCCATGTAAACAATAATGCCAAACTGTTTGAGAAATTGCTGCACATCATAGAATGTTTTCATAGCTTCCATTTTAGCAAATTCTAGACTTTTTTTCAATACTGGACCGGCTCTTTCCCCCTATTTTCTTCGTCTTCATTGCCCATTTTTCTGCAAGTATGGTACAATAAAAACATGAGAATTCAACAACTACACTATATTATCAAAATTGTCGAAACTGGCTCTATGAATGAGGCGGCCAAGCAACTCTTTATCACCCAACCCAGTCTTTCAAATGCCGTTCGAGACTTGGAAAATGAAATGGGCATTGAAATCTTTATCCGCAATCCCAAGGGCATTACCTTGACCCGTGATGGGATGGAGTTTCTCTCCTACGCTCGTCAAGTTGTCGAGCAAACGCAGCTTCTGGAGGAACGCTATAAAAATCCTGTCGCCCACCGCGAACTCTTCAGCGTTTCCTCTCAGCACTATGCTTTTGTAGTCAATGCCTTTGTCTCCTTGCTAAAGAAAAGTGATATGGAAAAATACGAGCTCTTCCTTCGTGAAACTCGGACTTGGGAGATTATCGATGACGTCAAGAACTTCCGTAGCGAGGTCGGTGTCCTCTTTTTAAACAGCTACAACCGCGATGTTTTAACGAAAATGCTGGATGATAACCACCTCTTAGCCCACCACCTCTTTACCGCTCAACCCCATATCTTTGTCAGCAAGACCAACCCTCTAGCTAAAAAAGACAAGGTCAAACTGGCTGATTTGGAAGACTTTCCGTACCTCAGTTACGACCAGGGGACGCACAACTCCTTCTACTTCTCAGAGGAAATCCTTTCCCAAGAACACCACAAGAAATCCATCGTGGTCAGTGACCGTGCCACCCTCTTTAACCTCTTGATTGGTTTGGATGGTTACACCATTGCAACAGGGATTTTGAACAGCAACCTCAACGGAGATAATATCGTTTCCATTCCGCTGGACATTGACGACCCGATTGAACTGGTCTATATCCAACATGAAAAAACCAGCCTGTCTAAGATGGGCGAACGCTTTATCGAATACTTAGTAGAAGAAGTTCAATTCGATAATTAATAGGAAAAATGAAAAAGGGAAAAAGAAAAAGTTAGGAAATAGAAAGTGAAAAAGATACTACTGACCAGTGCTTTAATCCTTTCAATCGCAGGATTAGCACCCGCATCCGTCTTAGGAGAAGAATACACAACTCAATCCACATCTGCTGTCAAGGAAGCAATTGCCAAAGAAGAAAAGAAAGAATCGAGTGTTGAGGAAAACTCTAAATCAGAAACTCTTCCGAAAGTAGATGTACAAGAAGACAAGCCTAAAAAAGAAGGGTGGTACCAAGAAAATCAAAACTGGCGCTTTTACCAAGATGATAAGCCTGCTTTGAATTGGAAACAAATCCAAGGAAAATGGTACTACTTCGATCAAGATGGAAATCGTCTTCATTCTACTATCTACAAAGGCTATGCCTTTGATCAAGATGGTGTCATGATAGAAAATAGTTGGACCAAATTGGACAACCGATGGTATTATGCTAATTCCTCTGGACGACTAATTCAGAACACCTGGAAAAAAATTAACGGCTCTTGGTACTATTTTGATCAAACTGGAAGCATGCTCAGCAACACCTCCGTTGACGGCTATCTTCTCACAAAAAGCGGAGCTATGGCAGAAAAGGGTTGGACTAAATTAGACCAAATTTGGTACTATGTCGCTCCTTCCGGAAAAATTTTGCAGGACAAATGGGAGAAAATCAACGGTTCTTGGTACTATTTTGACAAAGACGGTGAAATGCTGAGTGCGACAACCTTCAAGGGTTACCTCTTCAACCAGAGTGGAGCTATGGCAGAAAACAACTGGGTCAAAATCAAGGATACTTGGTTCTATGCGAACGGGTCAGGGAGATATGTCCAAGAAAACTGGCAAAAGATTCAGGGTTCCTGGTACTCATTTGACCAGAATGGTGGAATGCTAGCAGACAAATGGAAAGAAAGCTACTACCTTAAAACCAGTGGAGCCATGGCGGAGAATGAGTGGATCTTCGATAAAGCCTACAAGAGCTGGTTCTATCTAAAAGCGGATGGCCGTTATGCAAATCAGGAGTGGATTGGAGCATACTACCTCAAGTCAGGTGGTTACATGGCAAAGAGCGAATGGATTTACGATAACTCTGACAAAGCACGCTACTACCTAGATGATAATGGACATTATGTTTCAGGAACTTACAAGATAGACGGTAAGGAACACTTGTTCCAAAAATACGGCCAATGGATTTCTGAAGTTTCAACTGAAGGTGGATTTACAAAAGGCCTATACAGCAATACCATCTTCCTAGATCCTGGACATGGTGGTCGAGATTCCGGTGCCTTTTACTACAATGTCGCTGAAAAAGATCTCAACATGCAGATTTACCGTAAACTTCGTGCTAAGTTAGAAGAACTAGGCTACAAGGTCCTCACCTCTCGTGATAGTGATATTGACGTTGATTTTGTAACCGAACGTTCTCGTATGGTTAATAAGACCAACTCTGACATCTTTATCAGTATTCACTTCAATGCAACTGGTAGCGCATACTCAAAAGCAAGCGGTATTCAAACCTACTCCTATAGCGATGAACCTGATTACCCAAGCAAGATTAATAAATACTGGCACAATCACCCTGATCGTATGAGTGAAAGCAGACGCCTCGCCGCTGCCATCCACTCCTCTCTTCTAGCAGAAACAGGGGCCAAGGATGCTGGCTTATTGGAGAGCAGCTATGCTGTACTACGCGAAACAGCCAAACCAGCCGTCCTCCTTGAACTTGGTTATATGGATAATTTCACTGAAAGCCAACAAATCAGAGATAGCCGCTACCAAGATAAACTGGTCGCAGGCATTGTAAAAGGGATCCAAAAATACTACGCTGGTCAGTAAAAAAGTCTCGAGAAATCTCGAGACTTTTTATTTGCCTTCTTTTTTATCTTTATCAGGAAAGAGGTAGCCAAGTCCTACACAAGCTAGCACTCCCGCACCAATTACCAAACCACTTGAGATTGGCAAAATATCAAAAATTGCATTTGCAATGATAAAAGCAATAATCAAGCACATCAGACTAGCCTTGTAGTCTTTTTTCAAAAAGTTTTCCAGAGTGAAATAAAGGAACAAGCCAACTGGAAACAGTGACCAGAGGTTGACATCCAAACTTGGCCATCCAACAGATCCGAAATACAATACTAGCGCTGCTGCTACTAAAAATACAAGTCCCAATAATTTTTTCATTTTTTGTCTCCATTTTCTTTTTTATTGACTTGAGTTGTCTGATACTGACCCCTCACGTCCCTTACATGAACCATTATAGCAGAGGAATTTTTCAAGAACAAGCCCTTTTGCCTATCTGGTCAATATCTCTGTCTAAGTGGTTGAGTATTTGTAACAAAAGAAAAAGAAGCCCTAATGGGCTTCTTGATTCTGCCGATTGTAACAGTATTTTTGAACGAATACCATCTAGTTTTTCTTTTCCTTTGGCTCTAGAGAAGATTTGATTGATTCACGGTCTGCTTGTAGTTGAGCTAAGTTCTTTTCTGCTTCCTCAAGTTTACTAGTATCTGGTTTCACACGATAGTAAACATCTTCTGGTTTCATTAACATAGACCCGTAATCTTGACCCGAAAGTAGTCTTTCTTCAGCATGATTGCTTTTATCCGTAATCTTTCCATCATCACCAGGTTGCATAACAACTCCGCTTGGCACAGCTACTACTACAAATCCTCCAGCAACAGAATCTTTCACCCACGCACTGAGAGAAGCTGTCTCAGGGTTACGACTATCTTGACCTTTTGATACCTTTAATCCAACTACAGATTCGTACTTTTGATCATTTGTAAACCAAGTCGCATCTACTTCTCCAGAACTCTTAATAATGTATTCATTGCCAGATTGACTACGCCAAGTGCCTTCTAAACTAGACAAATCATTGTTCTTGATTGCTTCAATATCTAGTTTTGGAACAGCAGTTTCTTTCTTTAGCTTGCTAACAAGTGCTTCTGCTTCAATAATCTTGGTATCCAAATCAGCCAGTTGATTCTTGAGTTTTTGAATTTCCTCTTGTTTATCCTTATCAGTCTCATCTATTTTTCCTTGGTTTGTAGACGATTGACTTGTTGACTCTGTAGTTGAAACGGCAGACGATGCTTGATTTGGCTCTTTCTTTCCAATCAGAAGATATGAGAAAATACTTACCAAGATGAGAGTGACTAAAACAGAGAGTGCTAGGCCAATATAGATTTTTATATTTTTATTCGGAGCCGACTTTGATTCAGACCGCTTAGGTCCATTGATCTCTTCAAATTGTTTTTCCCGTTCTTTCTTATTCATAATTTTCTCCTTTTTGATTGATATTCAGCCAAGCTTACGATACTTCATTCGTTACTATCCACGGATTCTTATAATTTTTAGAAAACCTATGCAAAAAATTCTAGAATGATTAACAGCCTATAGTCCTCTAAAACGGAACGAAAACAAGTGCTTATTAAAATATATTATACCACAAAATATAAATTTTAGTTTTAATTTATAAGCAGGAGTTTCAGACGTTAAATAGAACCTATCTCAAACGTTCCACCTTTCCTATATTTACAAAAAAAGAAGCCCGTTTGGACTTCTTGATTCTGCCGATTGCAGGGATCGAACCTGTGACCTACGCGTTACGAGTGCGTTGCTCTACCAACTGAGCTAAATCGGCGACTACTCTTTTAGTATAGCACTCTGAAAATAGATGTCAAGAGATTTTCATCACCATTAGAAAAAGCCTGTCCTGAGACAAGGCTTTTATATATATCTCTTTAAAATCTCCCATTTTCATAGAAATCTAAATAATATATTTATAAATCAATATTTTCACAAAACTATGTCATCACCTCACTATCTAATCTCAGTACATAAACCATTTTTTCTATAGCTTTTGTCTTAATCTTTATTTTTTTTCTTCAATCCAAGAAAAGCTCCTACTATAAACATTATTCCGGCAGCTAATAGTGTCTGGGCTCCGCTTGCTGTTCCGGTTTTTGGCAACTGATTAGGATTGTTAATAGTTGATTTACTATTGATGTTGGTATTTTTATTAGTTAAGTTCACTTGTTCATTTAGATAAACGTTCTTGTTAATTTCAAAGTTTTTATCATTCTCATCAGAAACAATACTGTTGACATCATTAGTTGGATTAGATTGTGTTTTTTCTTTCTTTTTCGATACATCAAAAGTAGGTTTATTTTCCTCCTCCTTTTTCTCCTCTATTTTCTTGAATACAGGTTTTATAAAGGTATCTTTTGATAGATTAAGAACATAGCCGGCGTCTTTTTTCCCTTCGAAACCAGAAATTTCCCAACCATCAAATTGGTATCCTTTTTCTAATTCACCCTTATAGACAGGTAACATAAAATCTTCTTCCGACACTATCATTGAAATCATTTCTTCTCCATTTTGAATGGTCACGGTTACCCTATGAGGTTTTAATTCACTTACCTCTCCCGTATCTTTATTTAAAATGAATTCTTTTACAGTTGTATTTCTTGCAAAATCTTTTACAACAATCTTAATGTTTAGTGTCTTATCTGTTAGTTGTTTAATATCATCAAATGATTTGTATTCTTTTCCATTTACATAAATATGTTGTTCTTGAATCTCACCATCGAATCCATTATTTCTTTTATCATTGATGTTAAAGACTACAGATTTTCCGTTAGCATATTCGATACTAGTATTTCCCTTAGGATCAATGCTTACTTCAGGTTTTACATTATCATATAAAAATTGATAGTGTACTCCAACCGCTTTCGCATTCAAATCGCTATAGCCAGTTTGAAGATAAACATTTCCATCCATATCTGTTACCTTATCTGGGAATCCATTTGCTTTATAGTCTTTCATCCCCCAGTCCATGATGTCACCGTCTTTAACATTAAGCTTAATGTTAAAATCTCTAGTGTTATCAATGTGTAAATCTCCGTAGATTAAATAATTGTCTACAACCGATTCATTAACTCTCAACTCCCAGTTAAAACCACCCTTATCAGAAATCTTACCTCTTAAATAAAATTCTGGATTTCGTACATAAATTTTATTAGATTTGGATGGATTAAAGTAGTTCTTGTCCATTGAAAGATTTACTGGTTTTGCATCAATAAATAACGTAGAGCCATCTTCTTTTATAGCTTCTACATTGGACTTATCTTCTCCAGTGTACTCTTTACCATCCTTACCAAATAATACCAGTTTAGAAGAATCTGTCACAAGATTTCCATCTTTATCGATAGCTTCCCCTTTATCATTCATTTTAAAGGTAAACACTTGATACCTTACAATGTTAAAGCCGTCCAAAGCCGACATTAATACTGATTGAGTACTTCTTCCATCTTCAACATTTCTACTATCAGCATAAATTGTTGTTTCTGATAATACTCTTAGATTAGGATTGGCCTTTTGGATTTTTGCTATATCTTCCTTGCTATAGACTCCATTCCCTTCTAACATATCCGTTTTTCCAGGATTATAGGTAGTCACTTTTAGTGCATAGCCTTTTCTTAGAATGATGTTATCCTTTAATAGATATTGTTGTTTTTCTGAATCAGAATAGATTTTACCAGATTCCATGTCCGTTAAATTGTTTGGTTTATTTTTTGAAAGATCTCCTTCTCCTAATTCTATTAC
This sequence comes from Streptococcus sp. HMSC066F01, assembly GCF_001837335.1. Lineage (GTDB taxonomy): Bacteria > Bacillota > Bacilli > Lactobacillales > Streptococcaceae > Streptococcus > Streptococcus oralis_S. The sequence goes on along the minus strand of NZ_KV832118.1, from coordinate 271,805 downwards.
ATTCCCATAACTTGATGCATACGGATATTCTGCTTTAGTTTCCTTATTTTTTTCAGGCATTCTAATTTTAGTTTCAGCTTTTATCTGATCATCATCTTTGACAAAAAACCTCATATCGCCTGCAAAAGCTAATCCATCCACAATATCATTAATATTAGCGTATAAATCAAATGTCATCGTTTTTGAGTGGGAATCATACTTGGTCGTTTTGATTTCTAAAGATTTATAGTTATTTCCATAATACACCTTGGCATTTTTAGAAACATTACTGATCTTTCCAAGAATTTCAAAGTGTCCATCTTTAGACGGGCTTAAAACACCATAAATTTTTGATTTGATTTCATCAAGTTTTTCAGTTTCATATTGTAAGGCACTACCATCGTCATAAGCAATGATATTTCCCTTATCATCGTATTTATAATCGTATTCCTCTATTCTCTTACCAGTTTCACTTGTAAAGTCATCAACTTCTCTAAATTTCTTTTTAATGAGTTTCTTTAAATCTTTGCTTTCAAAGTCTCTAATTGTTGAAATTGTTTTATGAATAGTCAAGCTAGATTTTTCTTCGGTAGCCTCTTCATTTTCTTGATGATGTTCTACTTCAGTTGTATCTTTTTTAAGACTATCCTCTTTTCTATTTTCTAAATTTTTAAATTTAGATTCGGAAATCTCGCCAAGCTTTTGGTATTTAGATGAATCTTGATCAGGATCTACTAGATAATAGGAAATCATCCCATTTTCATCAGCATGATCAGCAAATTTAATTCTATGAATCTTTGTGAAATTGCTAGAACCGTCTAATGCAATCACTTCAATGATTTTGCCTCTTAAATCTCCTGCACCTTTGATTTCATAAATGGTATTTCCGTCTTTGTCAAGTTTTCTATTTCTTCCTTGACCCTCACCTGCATAAGTGACTTCAAGATTTTTCTCAACCTCTCCATCTTCATTAACAAGAGCGGCGCCAGCATACCAAACTTCGTTGGCAATTTCGTCAAATTTTTCAGGATGTTCTTTTTGATCTCTCGCAAATAGCGTTTCATTCTTGTATTGCTCTTTGACCTTGTGATAAGTATCCTTTGTAATCAACTTAATTTTTTCAGGGTTTGAAAAATCAATTGAAACAATCTTTGGAGGGGTGTTATCAATTTTTACAGGAATATAGGAAACCTGCCATGGGTAATCCTTGGTTAACCTATATTTAAATTTATAGAAATATTGGCCTTCCGCAATCGGTTCAAATTGTCCTCGTATCTTAGTAGCAGGATCTTTTTTGTCATTACTTTCTGGGGCATTTTCTTCTCTACCTCTAGGGTTATAAATAAGTCCATCCCATTTCAAGTCACCCCAAACTTTTAGTTTAGATGATTTAATGCCCTTTGCATCATTTCTTTTAGAGTTTAAAATTCCTTTAATAAAGTGTTCTCTCGAAATGACTTTTAAGTCTCTTTGATTTTCTCCTTCTTTATTTGTATTTACTATTGAAATCACTCCTTCTTCTGCACTTCTTAATACAAGTGGGGAAGGCGTTAATCCTCTCTCAAGTTGAGCATCTTGAGGATTTCCATTTGAATCTAAAGGATAAATTTTAGCAATATTAGAACCACTCGTTGATGGTGCGTTGATTCCTTCGTTATTGAAAGCAAATAATTCTGGATTTTGATCTAGGGATGTTGTATTTTTATCTTTTCTGTTTTGTATAACTCCTGCTGGATTAAATTTATCTATACCATGTTCTCCACCAATCCCCTTATTTAAGGTACCTGGAATTTTTGGTTTACCATCATCATCATAACCTTCCATTGCTTTTGATTTTGACCCTTCTTCCCAAGCCCATTTATCAAGGATTGGTTCGTGGTTCCAATTCCCAGCAAATCCCATTAGAGGCATCGATAAAGAAGGTTGGAAGTTTCTTTTCTTACCGTTGGAGTTTAGAGCTTCCATTTCTTCCACTGACTCAAAATGAATAAATGATTCTACAAATTTATTTTTATTTTTTGCCTCCCCAACATTTATAACCGCATTTAAATCAAAGCTAGAATTTGGGCCTATAGTGAAAGTATCATGCTCAAATGTGATATTTGCTCCTTTGACTTTTTCTGGGTGAATTTCTGGAACAATTTGCTTCCCGTCCGGAGATTTTTCATCTTTATATGTTTCATCGAGTTTTAGCCTATCAGTTAGAGCATCTGTAGTTACAGTTGATGCAGAAACTTTAAAGGTTAAAGGTCTATTTGATGTATTGTGAAGCTTAATTGTAAAGTATTTTTTATCACCTTTTATTTCTTTAAGAGAAATGGAACCATATGAATTTACCAAACCTTTAGAATCAGTATTTTTGAAAGTTGCTACAACTTCATTTCTCAAAGCGTTGGCAACATTAATTAGTCCCGCTCCCTGCTGTCTAGGCGATGCATAGTATTGACTCTTTTCTTTCCAAGAGGTTGCATCCATCATAGGTCTTGCAGTATTTTGTAGAGCTATTTTTGTAAGACTTGTAAGGTCTATTTTGTCATCTCCCTTAAGATTTTTCAAGACAGGTCTTTCAAGCAATTCCTTTAATTTTGGTCGAATCAAAACAGTAGAAGCTGCTACGATTGGAGTTGCCATACTAGTTCCTGACATATAACCATAAGTGGATTTACCATTGATAACATTTAGAGTGGATTTAATATTTTTACCAGGTGCTGAAACATCCGGTTTTAAAAGCAAATCTGTTCTTGGCCCCCAAGATGTAGACCCTGCTGGAACTATAATATCTTCTTTATAAAGTTCTTTGTCTGTGTCAGCTGCAAATTTAAAGTCAATTTCTTTTTCATCACCTACATTCGGTTTATTAGAATTATAGCTTTCCATATCAATTGGATAGTATTGTTCTAAGTTATCTTTAAAATCTTCCTTATTATTTCTTTTGACTTCAGTTTTTTTATCAGGGTTAATCATGTTCCATAATTTTACACCATCATCTCCTGAAATTGAAAATACTTGACTTTTAGTCCCTTCATCCGCTTCATATCCCATAGCTGGAAGGTCTGTCCAATTATCTCTATTGTAGTAATTTACAGTATTTACAACCATAATAGCACGTGCACCTTTATCCGTTGCTCTTTTAAAAGCATCTTTTAAATCCTTGGTATAAATTCTATCCATTACTGCAATTTTGCCCTTAAGATCCAAGCCTATCAAATCTTGGTCTTGACCTTTGCCTATATATACAAATTTTAATTTATTTGGAGTTTTTGAGCCATCCTCATTTGTTAGGATTTTATTTTTATCGAAAAAAGCCCCTATATTTCTGTATTTAAAACTTTGTCCACCTATGTTAACTTTATCAAACTCAATGGTTTGATTTTTAGCAGAAGCGACCGCTATTGCATCTTCATGTGCGGCAGTTCGTGTTACATTTCCAGTATCTGTCATTTTCAGATTATTATTGGCTACTAAATCCCAAGAAGAACTTGAAGCAGAAGTCGCAAAATTACCTGTAGCAACAACCATTGGGATTCCAGCTTTTCTTAGTGCTCTAATAGCCTCCCAATATTTTTCACCTGCAAGACCGGTTCCTGTAAAACCAGATGATACCGAAACAACATCGACATTGTGTTTGATCGAATCTTCAATAGCATGAAACATTGTTTCATCACCCGCAAACCCAGATCCTGCGTCAGAGTACATTTTATAAGAGAAAATTTGTGCATTAGGCGCAATTCCATCTATGCCATTAAAGTTCTTGATGTCTTTTTCAGTATCATTTCCAGCAAGAATCCCTGCAATATGCATCCCATGTGGGTCAAAATAATCCCTTCCATCATCATATTTTTCTACAGTGATTTTACCACCATTATAATAATTGAACGCATGAGGGATTTTATCACTCAACCAATAATTTTTATCAGTGCCTTTTAAATCCTCTTTTTTAAATTTCATTGAGTCTTTGGCATCATCATCGATCCTCATAGCCTTATGCCTATAATCTGTTCCAGTATCGATATTTGAAATGACCATACCTCTACCATCAAAATTTTTCCCGAATGGAGCATTAATAGACTTTAGGTAATCAATAGCTTCCTCAACTCCAATTTCCTTTCTGGCATGATTCATCATTGGTTGGAGTTTTTGTGATCGTTCAACCGACGAAACACCTTCTATTTGTTTAATTTTGTCCAAATTATCTGGAGTTGTTTCAATGGCGGTGCCATTAAAAATTGTATTATAGGTATATAAAACTTTTGTATCCTTAAGATTGGATAGTTCCTTAATTACTTTTTCTCCAGATTCTTTATCTTTAAATTCAGCAATATAGACAAGTTTATCTTCTTTTTTGGGACTTTCCGTGTCCTTACTTACAGACGAGTCTGCATTATCTCCTTTGGGTTGCTTGGAGTCTTCTTTGATACTTGCTCCTTCGTTACTAGTTTTTTTGTCTATCTCAGACTTTCTACTAACAACTTCTTTTTCCTCAACAACTGTTGTCTTCTTCTCCTCAGTATCCTTTGAAGTTTCTATAACATTATGAATATCTTCAGATTGTTCATTGTTTTCTGTTTCTTTATCTGCTACTACTTTTTCTTTATCAGAAATTCTTAAAGCATCTTCAGAACTAGGTGCATCTGCTAAAATTACCTCATTTGGGGCATATGCTGCTAAAATAACTGCAGCAGTAGTTAATGACAATACCGTACTTTTTTTCATTATAATTCCTTCATTTTTTATTTTAAACCCAATAGATAGAAAACTTTAACTTTGCTAGCCTTTGTTATAAAAAGTTTTATGACGTATTATCTAGTGGGATAGAGTAGTACATTTATATATAATTGTTAGCTCTCTGAAAAATAGTATATCAATTAAAAAAATTTAAGTCAAGAAAAATTAACACGCATTAATTTTTTTTTTAATGTACCTTAAAAAATATAAACCCAAAACTTTCGTAGTTAACTGGGTACAATATAAACTCATTCCTACCATCAAAAATAGTAGCAATCAACTGGAATAATTACCAAAATCGCAAAAAGGGGTATGGATAGAATTCATGCCTTAATAAACATGCAAAAACAACCGCAATAATTTTCAACGGTTGTTTGTAACATATTTAATTTTTAACTCTCATCCTATTTTATATCTTAAGAACCCGCACTTTCGTAGGCATCTAAGCCCCTGTCCCAGAGTTTCAAAGAAATGACAAAGAAGACAAGAGAAATCACAATTAACCCACCAATGTTAAAGAGCCCGTCTTTGTCCTGCAAGAAATAGCTAGCTGGATAGTAGGCTGTAAAGGCGAAAGGTACGATAAAGCTAATCAACCAACGAAGAAGGGAATTGTATATCGAAATTGGGTACTTAGCAAAGTCATTAAACATATAAAAAATATAAATCATAGCACCTGACTGCTTAGTCCAAAAAGCGATACTGGCTGTCGCGATTTTCAAGGAAGTATAAATCAAGGTCGCAAAGGGGATACAGACTAAGAAAAGCAGGAATTTGGGAAGAGTCCAAGCAATGCTTGATACTGTTGTCGCTAGCAAAATACCTCCGACCAAAAGTTCACCCAAGGCATCAATCTGAAAGGTCTCAACCAGAATGTGAAAAAGAGGATTGATAGGACGCGTCAGGTACTTGTCAAACTCTCCCTTTCTCACCAATCGTTGCCCCAGTGCCCAGAGATTGTCAAAAAAGAGATGGTCCAATCCCTTGGGAATCAAGGAAAAACCATAGATAAAGGCTATTTCTTGAAAGGTCCAGCCTTCAAGCGAGGGGATATGTTGAAAGAGTACATTGAGAAACAAGAGGTTCAAACCTTGGGTCAGAAAAACTCCAAGAACACCAACCACAAAATCCACCTTGTATTCCATGATTTGCTTGATATATTGTCTGATAAAAATCAAATGCATGCGTTGATATTTTTTCATACTAACCTCCTTGAATAGTGATAAAGGACTGGACTCGTTTCCATATCAACTGAGACAAGCCCACCATCACTATGAGCCAGAAGAACTGTAGCAAGAGTGCTTGAAGAATCTGACTGGCATCGTATTTCCCAACAATGATCATAACTGGAGTATAAATCAAAGATGAAAAAGGCAATAAGGACAAAATATCAGAAACAATCTTTGGAAAGAAAGCCAAGGGAATCAGACTTCCAGACATAAAGGCCACTATAGAAGTCTTGAGTAGATTGGAACCCCATAGATTTTTAAAGACAAAGGCTGAAAATCCAAAGCAGATATTAAAGAAAAAGTTAATCAGATAGGCCAGCGTTAAGCTAAAAAGATAAAGGGTAGTTAGTCCCAGCACTTCTACAATCCCTTGCCCAGATAAGATTTTCATCAAGACAATAACACTTAAAAATGGCAGTCCAACAGAGATAAAAATCAACCACTTGGACCCAAGCTCGGTGAAGAGATATGAGGCCGCAAAATGCACTGGTCGCAGCAAGCGCATGATAATGGAACCATCCTTGACCTCCTCCCCAATCATAAAAGAAGAATCCGACCTAGTCAAAAGATTGGTCACAAAACTCATGATGATGTAGAGGGTGATATCTGCCATACTAAAGCCCTGAATCAAAGACTCCTGCGAGGAATCAAAGACAGCCTTCCAGAGATAAAAAGCCACAAAAGCTCCCATAACATCCCCAATCCGGTAGAGAATAAAGTTGACTCGATAGGTGATCAACTCCTGAACACCTGCATTGATAAAGGGTTTATAACGTCTCCACAATTTGACCATCTTAGAGCTCCTTTCGGTAGAAGCGACGGATAATATCCTCAATATCCGTATCCACCATCTTCAAATCGCGAATTTCAAAATCATACAGGGTTTGCTTGATAATATCAGCTGACTGGTAACGGGAACTATCAAATTCAATGTTGAGGCAATTTCCTTGTCTATCAATAGTCATATCAGGAAAGCCTTCATAGTGAGAAAGGAGATGACTTTGCCCTGGCACCAATTCAAAGGAAAGAGTCTTCATCTTGCCAAAAGTTTCCTTGAGCTGGCTCACCGTTCCATCAAAAATCTCTTGCCCCTTGTCAATCATGAAAATCCGATCACAGAGTTGCTCAATATCACTCAGGTCGTGAGTTGTCAAGAGAATGGTGGTCTCTTCCTCTTGATTGATCTGGGTGATGGCGCGACGAATGTTGTCCTTGACCGAAACGTCCAAACCAATGGTCGGCTCATCTAAAAAGAGAACTTTAGGATTGTGGAGCAAGGAAGCCGCAATATCCGCCCGCATCCGTTGACCAAGTGAAAGAGTGCGCACGGGGTCTTTGATAAAGTCCTTCAAATCCAAAACCTCATTCAAAAAGTCCATGCGCTTGTGAAAGAGCGAGTCTGGCACATCGTAAATTTCTTTCAAGACCGTGTAGGTCTCTTGCAGAGCCAAATCCCACCATAGCTGAGTACGTTGACCAAAGACCACCCCAATATCCTTGACATAGTCTTGACGATTGTTCTGCGGAATCTTGCCGTTAATCCGACAAAAACCAGATGTCGGTTTCAAAATCCCTGTCAGCATTTTGATGGTTGTCGACTTCCCAGCACCATTGGCTCCGATAAAGCCTAAAATCTGGCCCTTTGGTACCTCGAAGGTCAAATCCTTGACCGCTTCAAAAGTCTGCTTTTCAGGATGAATAAAGGAGCGCAAAGCCCCCTTTAATCCAGGTTCCTTTACTGTCTTCACAAAATTTTTCTGAAGATGTTCCACTTCTATCATTGCCATATCTATCTCCCTGTCGCAAGGAATAGCAACATTGTATTTTTGACTACAAAAATTCTAAATCCTTACCTTCTAAACCCTCTACATTTTATTATTACAGAAGGCCTTATACCAAACTATTATAGTCCAATAAAAAACGGAATGCAAGCGTTTGCCTGTAGATTATAAAATTAGAAATTTCACTCTTAAAATAATAGTTTTAATCAAAAATTCTGGTTTGATATTTTCCTTAAAACATCAAAAAAACCTGCCCAATGGGCAGGTTACGAATTATAAAAAGCAAACTATTTTGAACAATATGAATCACTATTTAATCAAAGTACTAATCTTTCATAATTCTTTTTACAATCCCATTTCTATCAATTAGAAAACAATCTGGAAAAGTCATCTACTCCCATTTTTCATAATCAAAACTGGAATCAAAGTGATGAAGTAGTATTCCTATCAAATTCCCGTATGAACTAAGTAAAATCGTTTTTTCTGATATCATAGACATTCATTAGATGTCTATTAACTACAAATTTTTGACTGATAGATGTTAGTAATTCATTTTCCTTTTGTAAACTGATTTTGTGAAATACAAATGTGGAGAATGAAACTAAAAAGCCAATACTATATTATTTTGGTTTTTTCAGAATATTATTGTACAAAAAATAGGTTGTGTCTGTAAGATTCTAGTGACTTCTGAGATTAGTCTAGCACCTTACTTTCTAAACTATAACAGTGGTTTGTTTAAAATACTTTCTAATGTCACCCTTTCTTCCAGTTGAGAATCTCTCCATCTATCATAGGCTCTATCTGCAAATGAAAAGATATTGTATTGATGTTCCATATATTCTTCAAGATTGAATTGTAATCTGGAATAATCAAATTTCTCCACTTTGATATCATCCCATGGATAAATACCCGTTAACTTTTCAGTTAACTTTTCTTGAAATTCTGAAACCTGCTTTTCAATTTCCCAATCCAAATCAAAGCCAACTGGATCATAAGTAAAATCAACGACTTCCTCTTCTAAAGTACTGCTACTGTCCAAATAATCTTGGAGCAACTCGATTTTTTTCTGTCTAAAAAAGCCATAGCAGTACATCTCTTTTAAAGATCCTTCTTGATATTCATCATCTTCTATACTTACCTCATAAATTATCCGACTTATTTCATCTACGATATCATCTAGTACTTCCGAGTCAAGATAAGGACTATTTACCAGTTTATCTAAAACACTTTCATCATTAAGAATACTCAGAAATATTCTTTTCATTGCTTTATCATCAGAATAATAAATCTGACTAATAATATTTCTCCACCCATTCTGATAATTATTTAAATTATTCCGCCCATCATATATTCTCAGCAACCCCTCAAAATCATTCTTAAATTTTGAAAATTGACTTAAATATATAATAGCTAGAATTTTTTCGCCAATAAAATCATCTTTATCCTTAAAGTTCTCCCAATCATCTAGCAGTTTACTAAAAAATATATTCTGCGACTCATTTAATTCACGCCATGCATAACCATCGATCCCTTTACATAATTGGTGAAGGTAAATAGAGTTCTTAGTTATTTTTTCAATTATTTTGGGATACTCTTTTAATTTATCATTTAAAAAATCAATTATGCTAGGATTAAAAAAGTCTACCATACTGTCATCATCAAAACTTTCTTTTTTAAAAGTAACCCATGAACCATCAAGCTTTTTTAACGATTTCTTAAAATCAAATGTTGGATTAAGTTCCAAAGCATGCAGTGAGTTTATCAACCACTCTTCTTTGATAGGGAAGCTATCGAATCGTAATAAAGAAAATAACAAATATTTTTCTTCATCCTTCAGATTGTTAAATAAATTATTGTAAAGCTGATTAGGATGCTCAAGATTATATACTACATAATCATAAAAATTTTCGTTAGAATCCTTAAAATTATTTGCTATTAATTCTACTAACCTAGGAAAGTAATTTCGATGTTGTACAATTCTTGTCCAATCTCGTCCAATAAGATCGTTATATTTTTCTACAAGCTCTTTCTTGTCATCGTTTTCAAGATAGTGTGCTTTTCGTTTAAAAACTTTCCTAAAGATATGGGCTCTTTCTTCATCCGAGTACTTAGATAGATCAATAATAAATTTTCTTTCCTCTGAAAACTTTTCATTTATTAGTTTTTGAAACTCAGAATTCATTGATGTTGCATCTTGAACAATTTGAGTTCGAGAATTTAAACAGATAAAGAGATTATTAGTATAAGTTGATGCGGAATATAGTTTTCTTATATCTTGCAGTATCCTCTCTTCAACATCAAACTTATTACGTCCTAAGAAATCATCAAAAACTACAAAAAGATTCCTATCTTCGCTCCCCCTATAAACTTCATGATATAATTTGAGAACCTCGTTAATCTCCTCGACTCTACGAACAATAACATCAAAGACATTATCATCATTATTTAAAAATAAATTTCCTAGCATTGAACAAGTTGTTGTTTTTCCAATTCCCGCTGGTCCTTGAATTAATACAATATGTTCCCTTTGTAAAATATGATATGCTTCCCCTAGAAAAGACGTTTCAACAAAATATTTAGAATCAAAATCTGAAAAATATTCCTGTGATTCTGCTTCTACCGATTTCAGTCGATCACTCTTCAGGATAATTGAAATATCTTTCTCCAACAATCCATAATCCATAAAAACATCTCTATATTCTTTCTGTTGAGAAAGAGTGGTTAACGTAGATGAGTAAATAATATAATCATCGGTCGGAATTGCATTAGTAATAATTTCATCTGCGTAATCACGAATCTCCTTTAAGTTTGCAGGGGATAACCCCATACTTGTAACAATAACATATTTAAAATCCGTCACCCAACCATATTTTTCTTTCGTCAGAGCAATTTTATCAATTTCTTCTTTTAAATGTTTTACAGCTGTAGTCTTATTTTTTGTTACCTGCCACCGTTTAGCTTGAATAATAAGAGTAGGAGATTTGATATCATCTATTCCATCAATACCGGCATCTCTCCCTTCCTTAAATCCATGTAAACTCTTATTTTCAAATTTTTTCTTTACAATCTCAATAGCAAAATTTTCAAAGTCTGATGTAGTCATTCCATCAGCACGAATACCAATATCCATAGTTCTCCTAATTCTAAAATCCCTACAAATGTTTAATCACATATTATGCTTCGGACTATTCTATAATCTTCTTATTCTTTCTTTAGTAAGACTAATAATATTTGGATACCTATCATTCAGTTCATCAAGATATCCTGCCTCTAAGCCACATAAATCCTCAATTAAAAAATTAGGCAACAATTTATTGTATACTCTATAAATATCAGCAGATATGTCCATCACAATTCTATTTTCCACTAATAGCTCTACTGACTGTTTTAAAGATAGAGGATTGCTAATCAATTTTGTTGAATCTAACGGCTCATTTTTTCTCCAACCTCTGTAACTAAGTTTCTTATACAAGTTTGTATACTCATTAGAATCTATGATATTCAACGACTTAGCACGCATTATCATCATACTAATTGAAACTTGCCAAATTCTTTTTAGATACCTGTAGTACTCTAGATCATTTTCATGCCCAATGATAGAAGCTTTAAACGAATCCATTGGCAATAGAAATTCAGCCGCAAACTCATTCGCTTCGTCTTCCATTTGCTTATATTCAATTGCTCCCATGTCTTGAGGCGACTTACAATTTTCATGCATTAACCAATGTCCTAATTCATGGGCTAAACTAAACTGCTGACGATAGAATGAATACTCTGTCCCTTCTAATATAACAACATAATACTCATTATTATTTACTTTAACAGCTGAACCAAAAGCATCAACTTTATCACTCTGAGTGTCTATTCTAGAAATAACAAAACCTTTTTCCTCCATCAACAACGACAAGTTATCAATTGGTCTATCTCCAAGTTCCCATTTCTCTCTTATGTAGCTTGCGTATTCTTGTGGGGTATAGTCTAAGCCAGAAAGACCCCAGTCAAGATTTGGAAAATCAATAAATTCTCCCAAATAATCTCTTATTAAAGCAACATAGTTTTTATTTATTTCTGCAGGCATTTTTTCTGTTTGAGTCGCTGTGTAACGACTTCTAAAAAATGTGCCTGTAGAACTTAAGCTAAAATTATCATTTCCAAAAAAGAAATCTCTCGGAAACTTTAATTTCTTTTCCAATATTTCTAACGATTCTTCACTTGGCGTTGCTCGTCCTTTTTCATATTTAGAAACCATTTGTTTTGAAACGTTTAAAAACTCTGCAATCTGAGTAATACTTTTTTTGTTAAAAAGTCTTGCCTCTTTTAAGCGAGCGCCATTAAAACTAATCTGAAGCATTATTTACACCTATTTTATATAAAATATCATAATTTAGCATTCTCTTCCTTTTTTTCAACATAAAGACTAACATGCTTTTGGGACTCCAATTGTCTCTGTACGTCAGATTTCAATGCAACAAGAGGTTTTTCAGGATTATTTCCACGTCCATCTTCTTCAAGTTTTGTAAAATCAAATTCTGTGATATTTACAGCATCAATAAATTCACAAAAGGCATTTACTTGGTTAACGCTCACTTCTTGGGTCTTCTTATCAAATGTAATAACTCTAATCTCATCAATTAAATTATAAAACTCTCCTAACAACTTCTTCGATTGCGCAATTTGCGATTCGCTCAACTCATCGTTATCTAGGTCGTTAAATAATTCAATTGACAATGTACCCTTCTCTTTTCCATTTAAATGGGAATTTTTTGAACGTGCTATACAAGTAAGATAGTGATGTTTTTCGTAATTCTCAGTAACGTCTTCAAATCTATTGTGCATCATAAAAACATACAAGATTCCCTCGATAATTACACCTCTCGCTGTCCATAGAGCCCCCATATGCATAACAGGTGAAACTAATCCATTTGATTGAGCAATAATTGCAATATCTCGATAGATAAAATCCCAATTTAAACTATGACGACTATTTTTAGTCTCGAACTCATTATCAGAATATATTTTTTCAATATCTTTCTTGCGATTTGTTGAAAATACTTGAGCAAACTTAAAGATTTTGGTTGGTAAATTTTCCATAGAGCACCTCATTGAAATTTATAGTCTTATTTTAAGATTTTCTTTCAAAAAAGTCAACTATTATTGGTTTTTATTATTATTTTATCTCCCTAATCTGTTTGGATACCTTTAATACTTAGATCACGAAACTAGAAAAATCATATTGTTATTTTGAATAAAAGTTCTATCATTCATTTAGCTACTCAGCATTCCTAAAAAATTAGATGTTCCAATTTACTTTGGGAAAGGCAGTGATTTCTTTTGAAAACAGGTTTAAAGCTGTTATATTCGTTCGCTAAGGGTAGTCTTAGAATAATTACATTAATTTAGCAACTTTGGATATAGTAGTCTTAAGTATATTCTCTATAAAAGAAAACACAAAAACCCACCCAATGGGCAGGTTCTTTCTGTATTGTTCAGCTAGATTACGCTTTACCTTCTGAACCGAATACGTCGATACGTTCTTCCACTGATGCTTGGATAGCTTTTACACCGTCAGCCAAGAATTTACGTGGGTCGAAGAGTTTCTTCTTGTCGTATTCTGCTTCGTTTGCTTCGTAGTCACGAGCAAATTTACGAGTTGCGTTAGCGAATGCGATTTGACATTCAGTGTTAACGTTAACTTTCGCAACACCAAGTTTGATCGCTGCTTGGATTTGGTCATCAGGAATACCTGAACCACCGTGCAATACGATTGGGAAGCCTGGTACAGCTTCAGTCAATTTTTGCAAGTGGTCAAGGTGAAGACCTTTCCAGTTTGCAGGGTATGGACCGTGGATGTTACCGATACCAGCTGCCAAGAAGTCGATACCAGTTGCAACCATAGCTTTAGCATCTTCGATTGGAGCCAATTCACCATCACCGATGATTCCGTCTTCTTCACCACCGATAGTTCCAACTTCAGCTTCTACTGATACACCATTTGCGTGAGCAAATTCTACAACTTTACGAGCTTTTTCAAGGTTTTCTTCAACTGGAAGGTGTGAACCGTCAAACATAACTGAAGTATAACCAACTTGAATACACTCAAGTGCATCTTCGTAGTGACCGTGGTCAAGGTGGATAGCTACTGGTACAGTGATACCCATTGACTCAACAAGGTTAGCGATCAAGTTGCGAGCAACTTTGTAACCACCCATGTATTTAGCAGCACCCATTGAAGTTTGGATCAAAACTGGAGCTTTTTTAGCTTCTGCTGCACGCAAGATAGCTTGAGTCCACTCAAGGTTGTTTGTGTTAAATCCACCAACTGCATAACCGTTGTCACGAGCTGCTTGGACAAATTTTTCTGCTGAAACGATTGCCATTTGTCAGGCCTCCTATATATTTTTTGGGACATCCCATTTACATTGTTCATTTTATCACTTTTTGACAAAAAAAGCTAGTTTTTCCCATACTTTAGATTGAATTTCTTCCAACTCAATCAATGTAAACCCTTTCTTTACCTTAGTCTTGAGCGACTTTAGGATAAGACATGAAGAAGGTCAAACGATCATCTTGCATCTCAAAATGATAAGGTAATTTCTCGTGTTCTAATAAACTTTTGACCACAAAGAGCCCCATTCCTGAACCCTTGGCCTTGCGACTAGCATTGCCAGAAAAAGACTGGGCCAATTTTTCTTGTTCTTCAGGACTACAGCTATTCTCGATAAAGAGTTCCCCTTCTCTCTCCCCGATGCGAACCAAGCCGCATAGAGTGGAGTGCTTGATAGCATTGCTGATGAGATTCGATAGGATTAGTTTCATCACAGATGGGTTTATGTAAGCCTGCTGATGAGTTAGGCTAATGTCTACCTGAAGTTCTCTATCCTTGGCGAGTAAAGCATAATCCTTGACCAGACTTTGCGTCATCTGAAGGAGGTCAACCTCTTCTTTCTCGTCTCGCAATTCCTGAACAGAAGAAAGAGACAATATCTGGAGAACGTGGTGACTGAGGTCGTCCACAATCCCCAAGGCAACTCCAAGATAGTGGTCTCTATCCTTATAACGGCCGACATTTTCTTTCATATTTTCGATTAGGATTTTCAAACTAGCCAGAGGTGTTTTCAGTTCATGAGAAGCTCCTCGCAGGAACTCAACCTTCATCTTCTCCAGCTGGAGAATGGCTTCATTCTTGTCATGCAAGTCCGCAATGACAGTCAAGAGATGCTGGTAAAGGCTATTGATTTGTTCCTTGAGATCACCTATCTCATCCTTAGAATCCACCCGCAATCGCACTTGGGCATCCAAATCCATCATTCGACGGGTCACCCGCTTGATTTCCAAAATCGGTGCAACAATGGTCCGAGCGTAGATGTAAGCAACCAAAAGGGAAATCAGAAAGGATGCCAACAAGGTATAGGGAAGAAATTGGAGACTGATCTGCTCTGCTTCCTTTTGCAAATCCATGGACGCTAAAAACTGGAGAGTCATGGTACTACCATCTTGCGTTTTCACCTCACGCTCCTCGATAAAGAGAGAAGTGGTCTGACGGTCCGTATCCAGAGGAAGATTGTCCTTGACTTCTAACTTGCCCTCGGTCATCTCTCCCTTGACAGCTCCTTTGATATCACTGCTCTGGGAATACAAGTCCAACACTTGCTCGATGCTTTGCCTATCTTTTCCGTCTAGGGACTGAGCAATGGCTGTCGCTTTCTGACCAATGGTTTCCTGACGATGGCTCAGATAAGTAGAGGGAAAGAGAAAATAAATGGCTAAATGAAGACAAATAACCAGAACACTAAAAATCGAGAAGGTATAGATAAAAATCTTTGTAAATAAACCTGTTCGTTTCATTTTCGCTCCAATTTATAACCAACATTGCGCACAGTGAGGATGCAATCCAAGTCTAGCTTTTTCCGCAGTTCCTTGATATAAACATCAATGACACGATCAAAGGGAACCTCATCTGTCGCCTTCCAGACAGCATCGATAATCTGAGAACGAGTCAAGGCCCGGCCTTCATTTTTCACCAGATAGTCCAGAATTTCCAACTCTTTGGCATTGATAGCCACTTCTTGACCTGCTAGGCTTGCACTGTAACTCTCAAAGTCCACCTTGGTATCCTTATAAGAGAAGACTCGTCCTGTATCGTAGTAGCGCTTGAAAATCGCGTCCACCCTTACTTTTAAAAGGGAGAGAGAAAAAGGCTTTTCCAGATAACCGTCTGCCAGAGAAGCAAAAGCGCTCATCTTGTATTCTTCATCCTGAAAAGCTGTTAACATCAAGACAGGAATCTGACTGGTCTTGCGAATCTCGGCTAGGACTTCTAAACCATTAAGCTTGGGCAGCTGGATATCCAGTAGTACTAGGGCTAGTTCATAGCTGGAAAATTTTTCCAGAGCTTCTTGACCGTCCGCAGCCTCAATGGTCTCATAACCACAATCTGTCAAATAGTCACTGATTCCCTCACGGATCATCTCTTCATCTTCTACAATTAAAATTTTCATAGAAAAACCTTTCACATTTCTTTATTTTTCTTTTAAATCATCCCTGTTTCATCCTGAAAGGAAAGGCTTTAGGGTGATGAAATACATAAAAATGCTACCTATATTATACCCCATTTAGGGGAGAATAGGTAGCAAGTTTTTTTATTCGCTATCGAGCAAGAGTTCTTTTGGTTGTTTTCTAAGGAGATTGCTTGAAGCAAGCGCCATAACGAGAACGACTAGAACTAAAGCAAGAACAAAGACGATGATAAAGTCTGATGTCTGAATGGAAATGTCTAAGCTCGATAAGGTCTTGCTAAAGCCATCTACTTCTGCACCACCACCAAGATTAGAGGCTTGAGCTGCCTTACTGGCTTGCTTGGCAACACCTGAAGTAACATTGGCTAGGACAGTGTTTCCTATTGCACGAGCTGTATAGTTGGCTAGGAAGTAAGCAGAAACGAGAGCAGGGATAGCAATCAAGATTGATTCTGTGATAAATTGACCCAAGATACTTGCCTGCTTGAGACCGATAGAGAGGAGAATTCCTACTTCCTTGCGACGGGCGTTGATCCAAAGACTAAGCAAGAGTGCAAGGAGAAGAACTGAGAAGCTCAAGCTACCCCAGAAGAGGAGGTTGGCCATCTTGTACATACCAGAGATGGATTGCTCAAGAGCTGGGTAGTTAGAGGAGCTCTTCACAAGTGTGTAGCTCTTCCAGTTGATACCACTGATACCATTCAACTCTTTCATGACGTCATCCAAGTTCTTGTCCGCTGTTACAAAGAAGGTTGCGTCCCCATAAATAGCTGTGTCTTCTGTGTATCCATAAAGTTTTGCAGCAGTGTGAATGTCTGTGATAGCTGTGTTTTCATAGAGCTCTTGTGAGTAGGTTACTGCAGACTTATTGTGCCCATCAAAGAGTCCCTTGATTGTCACTTCGACTGTTTCCTTGGCACCTTTTTCATTGTCTGCATCGTAGATATTGGAGTCTAGTTTGACCTTATCTCCGACTTTCCAACCGTGTTTAGCTGCCAAGTCCTTATGCATGAGGATCTTGTCTTTGTCGTCGTTGGTTAGGTGCTCACCTTCAACCAGCTTATATGAGCCAGAGACAAACTTATCTTCTTTAGAGGAGTCATTGACACCTGTAATCATCAAACTGCTTCCAAACCGTTTGGCACGGTCTGCAGTGAGATTTTTCTTGGTTTCTGGCGTTTCAATCAGGTCATATCCAGTCAAATCTCCGATAGCATTGATTCGTTTAACATAAGACTCGATGGCCTTGTTTTCAGTGATTTTTTTGATGTCCTCACCCTTGATATTCCCAGAACCACGTGGCGTCCCTTGATTGACGCGACGATTGATTTGCATGGAGAAGCTATTGGTGATATTTTTAAAGGTCTCCTGAGAAGCCTTGGCAGTAGCTCCCTTGATCGACAAGCCGACCAAACTCAAGCTCGCCATGAGGAGAATAATCAGGAAGATGACAATCGATTTGAAAAACTTCCTTGTAACATAGGCAAATGCGTTGTGTAACATAGGTTCCCTTTCTAGATTTGATTTAATAATTCTATCAAAACAAGCTCATCTTATTTTGTAGTGTTGCGAGTTTCAGTCAGTTTCTTATTCTTCAATTCAAGTGTAATATCTGACGCTTGTGCCACTTCCTTACTGTGGGTGACGACGATTACACATTTACCTGTTTTCTCAGCAAGTGACTTGAGCAGTTCGATAATATCTCCAGCAGTTTTAGGGTCCAGATTTCCTGTTGGCTCATCAGCTAGAATAACTGGAGCTTCTGAAACCAAACTGCGAGCGATGGCTACACGTTGCTGTTGACCACCTGATAACTGGAGAACGTTCCGCTTAATCTGACTTTCATCCAAACCAAGCTCAAGAAGTGTATCCTTGCTTGCTTTTTTGTTGACCAAGCGGATATTTTCCAGCGGAGAAAGATAATCTATCAAGTTATAATTTTGAAAGACCAGGGAAATATGGTGCATGCGATGGTATGAATACCCCTTGTTCCGAATGTCCTCTCCTTGGAAAAGGATAGAACCTTCAACAGGACTATCTAGACCAGCCAGTAGGGACAAGAGAGTGGATTTTCCTGCTCCTGACTCACCAATGATACTATAAAATTTTCCGGGTTCAAAATTATACTTGATCTGATATAAAACTGCTTCAGCAGTGTTCTTATAACGGTAGGTAACATCTTGCAATTGTAATAAAGTCATGATTTCTCCTTCTTAACTAATGGATGATAAAATTTCTTTCGGCGATTTTCTAAATAAGAATAGGAAACAAAAGGCTACTGATAAGCAACCAATCAGGAGCAGAAAGACATAGGATTCTGCAAAGGATAGGAGACTGGTTGATAGACCACTTGCTTTGGCCAGCGTGTCCTGTAAAGTTACCTGATCTCCACTGGCTAGTACAGTTTGGAGTAGATAGGATGTGATGGCATTTCCTGCAACAAATGCTGGAAGCAAAGCTCCGATTGATACCAAAACTAGCTCTAAACAGAACTGGAGGAAGATTGAGATCTTGCTTTTTCCAAGTGCCAGAAGAATCCCCACTTCGTAGACTCTTTCTCTCAACCAGAGGGACAAGACCAAAATTAAGGCTCCAGCTCCAGCTATCAACATCCCATAAAGGAAGATGGTGAGGAAGGTTTGGAAGGTTGCCACTGAGTCTTTGATTTGTTCAAAGGCCTTGTTCTCCTTCTCAACTTGGTAGCCTTGACTTTCTAAAGCCAAGTTTTCTACCTGCTTCATGAGTCCGTCCATTTCCTTAGGATTTTCTACATAGAAGCGAGCTGCACTGACTTGCGGTTCACTATTTCCCAGAAGCGTTTGGCTGCTTTCATAGTCTGTAAAGACCTGGTTTTCACTGAAGTCGGAAGACAAGCCTGTGAATTTTTCTTGTTTCTTACCAGAAAAGATGCCGACAATCTCAAACTCTACTGTTTGCCCTTTTCCAGCTTCGGACTGACCAGCATCCAAGCGAATCTTGTCATGAAGCGAAAGACCGTTCTTCTTGGCCAACTCTTCGTGGATAAGGATTTTCTTGGAATCCCCTTTTTGAAGGTGTCGCCCTTCTTTTAGGTTGAAAGCCGAACTGGTAAAGGTGACATCCTTGGATGAATCCTCAAGAGCCGTTAAGCTAACCAAGTTCTTGTCTGCAGCTGACAAATCATCACGTTCTACGCTCTGCTCACCACTCACCGCTTCCTTGTCTTTCAGTTTTGCGACCGTCTCAAGTTCAGGAGAGACATTTTCCAGTCCCTTAATCTTGCTCACAGATGCTAGGTCCGACAACTTGAAGGTCTGTCCATTTTCTATCTTTTTGATAGAAAATGAAGTATTGAGTGATTTGTAAAGATTGCTTTCTACTGTTTTGTTGGACTTCATCAGAGTTAAACAGGCTGAAATTCCTGCTAAAAGGACAAATAAAATCAGAAATAAAATAAAACTTCTCAGTCGTTTTCTGCTGACATAAGCCCAAGCTCTTTGGATTGGATTCATTTGTCACCTCCATATTTGTAAGACTATTATAAAATCCAAATATGAAATGTTTATGAAATCGAAAAAATTTTGATCTATTTTTTAAAAAAATAAAAAAGCTAGCAAACGCTAACTTTTCTTCATATATAAGGAGAAATAGTACCAATCAAAAATCTACTTCATTTTAAAAATGATAATCACGTCTTTCTGATTAGTATTTTTCCATTTCCTAAGTTCTTCATTTTCTGACTAGTTTTTGAGGATATTCTTGATAGAATGAAATGGAAAACTCAGTTTAAATGTTCTGATACAATGAACTGTTCTTGATACCAATATTTTTCGATATACGAAACGTAACCTCTAATCTTCTTTGTAAAAACAAAAAGAGCTAGCCAAAGCTAACTCTTACCCTATGCGGAGAGAGGGACTTGAACCCTCACGACCTAAAGCGGTCACAGGATCCTTAGTCCTGCGCGTCTGCCAATTCCGCCATCCCCGCGTCGATTACTTTACTAGTATATCAACTTTCAAAATCTTTGTCAACACTTTTTTCAGATTTTTTTCATTTTTCCAACAGTCTTATAGTTCAATTTCAGCAAGGTTTTCATCCAGTAATTTTGCTCCCAATGTGTTCTTAAAATGCCCAAGAGCAAACTGATGATTTTCTGGCCAAATAGAGGCAACCGCAGGCTTGACAATCTCGATTTGATAACCTAAATTATAGGCATCAATCGCCGTATGAAGAACACAAATATCCGTCAAAACACCTGTTAAGATAACAGTATCAACCCGACGTTCTCGCAAACGGATATCTAAGTCCGTTCCTGAAAATGCTGAATAGTGACGTTTGTCCATCCAAAAGACACGACTTTCCGCCTCATGCTCAGCATAAAAGTCAGCTAGGGGGCCATAAAGGTTACGACCACTAGTTCCGATGATGTTGTGTGGTGGAAAGAGCTTACTTTCTGGGTGGAATGTATCCTTCTCCTCATGAGCATCAATGGTAAAAAAGACATAATCCCCACGTTCAAAAGCCAGTCTGGTTGCCTGATCAATGGCTTTTGATATTGCTTGAGCGGGTGCTCCAGCAGTTAGCTTTCCATGATCTGCTACGAAATCCTCTGTATAGTCAATCGAGATTAAAGCTTTTGCCATTAGTAATCCCTCTTTTTCACTTCCTCAAAAATATCACCAATTAGAACTTTGAGATAAGTCCCCTTCATTCCTAATGAACGACTCTCAATAATTCCCGCTGACTCCAGTTTACGAAGCGCATTGACAATCACTGAGCGTGTAATGCCAATACGGTCTGCAATAACAGACGCAGTCAGCTGCCCTTCATTTCCATCCAATTCAGCTAAAATAGCTGATACGGCACGAAGTTCTGAATAGGAAAGGGTGTTGACCGCCATGGTAACAGCCGTACGACGGCGAATATTCTTCTCATCTTCTTCACGTTGGAAGTTCAACAGTTGAATTCCCACAACCGTGCTCGCAATCTCGACAAGGATCAAATCTTCATCTTCAAATTTCTTGTCATTGCGCCAAATGATCAAGGAACCTAGACGAATCCCTGATACATGAATCGGAGCGATGGTTGTCAACCCATCTGGAAAGTCCGCACGACTCTCTACAGGGAAAATGGTCAAATCATGTTCAACAGGAAGATTGGCTTCCGTGTCATAAATCATGTTTGCCCCTTGTACATAGACCTCAGGGAAGGTTTTGGTTTGGAAGAATTGTTCTACACGGTCATTATTGGTCTTATAACGCATAAAGTAACCCAAGAGACGTCCCTTGTTATTCACAATACAAGCGTTACAGTCAATAATATCAGCTAACTGGCGTGTAATCGCATTGTAAGGAAGTTCATCTTGAAGTTGCTCCTCAGAGCGCTTTAGAATAGACGTGATTTTTCTTGTTTTTTCTAATAAATGTGCCATTTTTTACCTCGCATATAATCGCTTCCATTATAACATAGAAAAGTCTTTATTTCAATAATTATCTGAAAATTGCTTATTTAATTGCAATTTTGAACAGCAAAAATATTTTAGAAAAAAAGCGAGTTTTTTATTGACATCCTATTTTATTTTTGATATTATAACATCATAAGAAGATGACATGATAAATCCCTTTCCGTTTCACCTATCCTTTACTATCACCATCTTCTTTTACTATCGGTCTCCTTATATATAAAAGCGATTCACTCTGTGAATCGCTTTTTTCTATTTGTCTCCTTTGTTACGAATAACAAAGCCGGTTTTCTTTTCGCTTGAAGTGTTGCGAGGTTTTTTATTGTCTTTATTACGGTAACGTCTGTCTTTATCAAAACGATCGTTCCCACGACTGCCTTTCTTGAAATCATCACGGCGACCACCACGGCGATCACGGTCTCGACGGTCGTCCCCACGACGGCCTCCTCGACCTCCCTTGCCTTTACCACCGAATCCATTACCTGATGGTTTAAATGGCAGTGGTTTTTCACGCGCAATCTCCACTTCAGGAAGGCTGTCTGGATCTTGTACTGTCAGACTCAAGATATACATAGCCAATTCTTCTGGACTAAATTCTGCAGCTAACTTACGAGCATCTTTAGCAAATTTCTCAAAGTTCCCACGAATTGCTTCGTCTGCGAAGTCTCGTTCGATTTTCTTGAGCGCTACTTGTTTCTTAGCTTGGAAGGCTTCTTCTGCTGTCGCTGGTTTCAAGCCTTTCATGCGTTTCTTAGTCAAGGTTTCGATGATTTGAAGGTAGCCCATTTCATTTGGTGCTACGAAAGTAATAGATTGACCTGACTTACCAGCACGACCTGTACGACCGATACGGTGAACGTAACTTTCAGGATCTTGTGGAATATCGTAGTTGTAGACATGGGTCACACCTGAGATATCCAAACCACGTGCTGCCACGTCAGTCGCAACTAGAACATCAAGATTCCCGTTTTTAAAATCACGAAGGACACGAAGACGTTTATTTTGGTCCAAATCACCATGAATTCCTTCTGCACGGAAGCCTCGGATTTTAAGTCCACGAGTCAATTCATCTACACGGCGTTTGGTACGACCAAATACAATAGCAAGTTCTGGTTGTTCCACATCCATAAGACGTGTCATGGTATCAAATTTCTCTTGTTCCTTGACACGGATATAGTACTGATCAACCAGCTCTGTTGTCAATTCCTTGGCAGCAATCTTGACATGCTCAGGGTCCTTCATAAACTGAACACCAATACGTTTGATAGCATCTGGCATCGTTGCTGAAAAGAGCAAGGTTTGACGATTTTCAGGGACACGGGAAATGATGGCTTCAATGTCTTCAAGGAAGCCCATATTGAGCATTTCATCCGCTTCATCAAGGATGAGGGTTTCAATGTCTTGTAATTTCAAGGCCTTGCGTTTAATCAAGTCCAAGAGACGGCCTGGTGTTCCTACCACGATGTGAGCACCAGATTTAAGAGCTTTGATTTGTTTTTCAATGCTGGAACCACCATAAACTGAGCGAACTTTCACTCCTTTGCTACGGCCAAAGCGGAAGAGTTCTTCTTGGCTTTGGACAGCGAGTTCACGAGTTGGAGCAATAACCAAGGCTTGGATGGTCGCTTCTTCTGTACGGATTTTTTCAAGGGTTGGCAAGCCAAAGGCTGCAGTTTTTCCTGTACCTGTCTGAGCTTGACCGATAACGTCTTTTCCTTCGAGGGCCAAGGGAATGGTCTGTTCTTGGATAGGACTGGCTTCTACAAATCCAGCTTTTTCAATCTCTGCTAGCAATTCAGCAGACAAGTTAAATTCATTAAATTTCACGTTATTCTTCTTTCTAAAGGTGGTGCGAAGCCACCCTATAGGGCTTTAGTTTATACTTTTCTTTTCATGACGTATCTTCTACAAAAAAGAGATACCGTGTTGCTTCTTTTCCACGAAAGAAAAGTACGAGTTTCTTTGCAACCTATCTAGTATAACACAAGAGAGAGGCAAAAGATAGTAGAATCCTTAAGGAAAATCATGTAAACGATTTTCTAGCAGTAAAGTAGCCCGAAACTGGTTTTTCAAAGGATTTGAAGGGAGCATTTCAAACTCACTCCATTTCCCGTAGCAGAATTGTGCAAAAGTTTTTTTCTTGTGCTAGAATTAAATCAAATAGGAGGATTTAAAAATGTTAACATACGATTTAATTGTCATTGGATTTGGTAAAGCCGGTAAGACTTTGGCTGCTAAGATGAATGCGGCTGGAAAAAAAGTTGCTGTCATCGAGCGCAGTAAAGCGATGTATGGTGGTACTTGCATTAATATTGCTTGTATCCCAACCAAGACTATGATTGTAGCGGCTGAAAAGGGCTGGTCATTTGACGATACCATGAAAGAGCGTGGTGCGGTGACTGGTCGTCTTAACGCTAAAAATTATAAAATGTTGGCCGATAATGGCGTTGATGTCATTGATGCAGAGGCACATTTCGTGTCAAATAAGGTGATCGAGATCCAGGCTGGTGACGAAAAACAAGAAATGACTGCTGAAACAATCGTCATCAACACTGGCGCTGTTTCAAACGTCTTGCCAATTCCTGGACTTGCTACAAGTAAAAATGTCTTTGACTCAACAGGTATCCAAAACTTGGACAAATTGCCTGAAAAACTTGGAGTCCTTGGTGGTGGAAACATCGGTCTTGAATTTGCTGGACTCTACAACAAACTTGGTAGCAAAGTCACAGTCCTAGATGCCTTGGATACATTCCTTCCTCGTGCAGAACCTTCCATCGCAGCTCTTGCTAAACAATACATGGAAGAAGACGGTATTGAATTGCTTCAAAACATCCATACTACTGAAATCAAAAACGACGGTGATCAAGTCCTCGTCGTAACTGAAAAGGAAACTTACCGTTTCGATGCCCTTCTCTACGCAACTGGACGTAAACCGAATGTAGAACCACTTCAACTTGAAAATACAGATATTGAACTAACGGAGCGTGGTGCTATCAAGGTCGACAAACACTGCCAAACAAACGTTCCTGGTGTCTTTGCAGTTGGAGACGTCAATGGTGGACTTCAATTCACCTACATTTCACTTGATGACTTCCGTGTTGTCTACAGCTACCTTGCTGGAGATGGCAGCTACACACTTGAAGACCGTCTCAATGTACCAAACACCATGTTCATCACACCAGCTCTTTCTCAAGTTGGCTTGACGGAAAGCCAAGCAGCTGATTTGAAACTCCCTTACGCTGTTAAGGAAATCCCTGTTGCTACTATGCCTCGTGGTCACGTAAATGGAGACCTTCGCGGAGCCTTCAAAGCTGTTGTCAATACTGAAACAAAAGAAATTCTCGGTGCAACTATCTTCTCAGAAGGTTCTCAAGAAATCATCAACATCATCACTGTTGCTATGGACAACAAGATCCCTTACACTTACTTCACAAAACAAATCTTCACTCACCCAACCTTGGCTGAGAACTTGAATGACTTGTTTGCGATTTAAGTTGAAGTCTTATCTTATCTCACAGCCCTCATCGGGCTGTTTTTGTTTCTGCGAAATCTCAAATCTGTCTTTTCTTTCTTTTATGATATAATAGAAACATGAAATTAAAAACTACTTTGGGCCTCCTAGCTGGGCGTTCTTCTCACTTCGTTTTAAGCCGTCTTGGCCGCGGAAGTACGCTCCCAGGAAAACTTGCCCTCCAATTTGATAAAGATATTTTACAAAACCTAGCTAAGAACTACGAGATTGTCGTGGTCACTGGAACCAATGGGAAAACCCTGACAACCGCCCTGACTGTCGGCATTTTAAAAGAAGTTTATGGTCAGGTTCTTACTAACCCAAGCGGTGCCAACATGATTACAGGAATCGCAACGACCTTCTTGACTGCCAAATCGTCTAAAACTGGAAAAAACATTGCAGTCCTAGAAATTGACGAGGCCAGTCTATCTCGTATCTGTGACTACATCCACCCTAGCCTTTTTGTCATCACTAATATTTTCCGTGACCAGATGGACCGCTATGGTGAGATTTACACGACTTATAACATGATTTTGGATGCCATCCGTAAAGTGCCTACGGCTACAGTTCTCCTCAATGGTGACAGTCCGCTTTTCTACAAGCCAGCTATTCCAAATCCTGTACAATATTTTGGTTTTGACTTGGAAAAAGGGCCAGCCCAACGGGCTCACTACAATACCGAAGGTATTCTCTGCCCTGACTGTCAAGGCATCCTCAAATATGAACTCAATACCTATGCCAACTTGGGGGCCTATATCTGTGAAAATTGTGGTTGCAAACGTCCTGACTTGGACTACCGTCTGACAGAATTGGTTGAATTGACTAACAATCACTCTCGCTTTGTCATTGACGGACAAGAATACGGAATCCAAATCGGTGGACTCTACAATATCTACAATGCCCTTGCTGCGGTCGCTATTGCCCGTTTCCTCGGTGCCGATTCACAACTCATCAAGCAGGGATTTGACAAAAGCCGTGCTGTCTTTGGACGCCAGGAAACCTTCCATATCGGTGATAAGGAATGCACCCTTGTCTTGATTAAAAATCCAGTCGGTGCAACTCAGGCTATCGAGATGATCAAACTAGCTCCTTACCCATTTAGCCTATCTGTCCTCCTTAATGCCAACTATGCAGATGGAATTGACACTAGCTGGATCTGGGATGCGGACTTTGAACAAATCACTGACATGGATATCCCTGAAATCAACGCTGGCGGTGTTCGGCATTCTGAAATTGCTCGTCGTCTTCGGGTGACTGGCTATCCAGCTGATAAAATCACTGAGACAAGTAATCTGGAGCAAGTTCTCAAAACCATTGAGAAGCAAGACTGCAAGCATGCTTATATCCTGGCTACCTATACTGCCATGCTGGAATTCCGCGAACTGCTGGCTAGTCGTCAGATTGTTAGAAAGGAGATGAACTAATGGTTTATACTTCACTTTCCTCAAAAGCTGGCAACTACCCTTATCAGCTCAACATCGCCCACCTCTATGGGAACCTCATGAATACCTATGGAGACAATGGAAACATCCTTATGCTCAAGTATGTGGCTGAAAAGCTGGGGGCTCATGTAACGGTTGACATCGTTTCTCTCCATGATGACTTTGACGAAAATCACTACGATATCGCCTTTTTCGGTGGCGGTCAAGACTTTGAACAAAGTATTATCGCAGGAGACCTACCTGCTAAAAAAGAGAGCATTGACAACTACATTCAAAACGACGGTGTAGTTCTGGCTATCTGCGGTGGTTTCCAACTATTGGGGCAATATTATGTTGAAGCCTCAGGCAAGCGCATCCAAGGTCTAGGAGTCATGGGTCACTACACCCTCAACCAGACCAATAACCGCTTTATCGGCGACATCAAGATTCACAATGACGAATTCGATGAAACCTACTATGGATTTGAAAATCATCAGGGCCGTACCTTCCTCTCAGATGACCAAAAACCACTGGGACAGGTAGTCTATGGAAATGGAAATAACGAAGAAAAGGTCGGCGAAGGGGTTCATTATAAGAATGTCTTTGGTTCTTACTTTCACGGGCCTATCCTCTCTCGTAATGCCAATCTAGCTTATCGCTTAGTCACTACTGCTCTCAAGAAAAAATACGGTCAGGACATCCAACTCCCTGCCTATGAGGATATTCTCAGTCAAGAAATCGCTGAAGAATACAGCGACGTGAAAAGCAAGGCTGACTTTTCTTAAACTAAGGAAAATTAGATAAAAGAACTCCACTATCTTGTCGGAGTTCTTTTTGCCTGTTCTTTTACCCTTCTCTCTTGCATTTTCTCTCATTTTTTGCCAAAATAGAGGGGTAGAAAGAAGGTAGCATATGTCTAAATTACAACAAATCCTAACATATCTTGAATCAGAAAAACTAGACGTCGCTGTTGTATCTGACCCCGTCACAATCAATTACCTCACTGGCTTTTACAGTGATCCCCATGAACGCCAAATGTTCCTTTTTGTCCTAGCAAATCAGGAACCGCTTCTCTTTGTCCCAGCCCTTGAGGTTGAACGTGCAAGCAGCACTGTTTCCTTCCCAGTAGTTGGTTATGTGGACTCTGAAAACCCATGGAAGAAAATCCAGAATGCTCTTCCACAGCTTGATTTCAAACGTGTCGCTGTTGAGTTTGATAATCTTATCTTGACTAAATACCATGGTTTGAAAACGGTCTTTGAAACTGCTGAGTTTGAAAACCTCACTCCTCGCATCCAACGCATGCGCCTCATAAAATCAGCTGATGAAGTCCAAAAAATGATGGTTGCAGGTATCTATGCTGATAAGGCTGTTAAGGTTGGTTTTGACAATATCTCTCTTGATAAAACAGAGACAGATATCATTGCCCAAATCGACTTTGCCATGAAAGGTGAAGGCTATGAAATGAGCTTTGATACTATGGTCTTGACTGGCGATAACGCTGCAAATCCGCACGGAATTCCTGGTGCAAACAAAGTTGAAAAGGACGCCCTTCTCCTCTTTGACCTTGGTGTCATGGTTAATGGCTACGCCTCAGATATGACTCGTACGGTCGCTGTCGGTAAGCCTGACCAATTCAAGAAAGACATTTACAACTTGACCCTTGAAGCCCAACAAGCTGCCCTTGACTTTATCAAGCCAGGTGTGACTGCACATGAAGTTGACCGCGCTGCCCGTGAAGTCATTGAAAAAGCTGGTTACGGTGAGTACTTCAACCACCGTCTCGGTCACGGTATCGGTATGGATGTCCACGAATTCCCTTCTATCATGGAAGGAAATGACATGGTCATCGAAGAAGGCATGTGCTTCTCTGTTGAACCAGGCATCTATATCCCTGGTAAAGTCGGTGTTCGTATCGAAGACTGCGGTGTTGTTACCAAAGATGGATTTGACCTCTTTACCAGCACCAGCAAAGACTTGCTTTATTTTGATTAAACTTAGAGACAAGCAAAAAGTCAGCTATTGAAGCTGACTTTTTTATTTTATCTTCTTGACACTCTGAAAAACTACAAACCCTACAACCATACCCAAGGTATTTTGCAGGAAGTTTGGAAGAATATCTGGTAAGGCTGCGGACCAGCCATTCATTAGGGTAGAACCTAGAGCATAGCCACTTACCATGACGATTGTAGCCAAGACTAAGCCCAGCCATTGCCATTTCCCTTTAAAACCTGCAAAAAATCCTTGCAAGCCATGGTTTACCAAGCTAAAGAACATCCACTGTGGAAAGCCTGATAAAAGGTCAATCAGAAAACCTGCTAGTCCTCCAACGATGGCTCCTTCTTTACTGCCAAAGTAAAAGGCTGTAAAGAAAACACCTGCATCCAAGAGAGTCAGCATTCCTGTTGGAGTTGCTATTTTCAAGTAATAGCCTAGGACCACAGAAAGGGCAGTTAAAAGGGATACAAGGGCGATTTTAGTTGTTTTGGTTTGCTTCATATTGTCTTACTCCATATTGATCTGCTTGTGCAATAGCACGGTAAACGAAAGCTTTTGAGCTCTCTACTGCTGGTAAAAGTTCATCCCCTTTAACCAAGTGACTGGCGATGCTTGAGGCAAAGGTACAACCTGCACCAGCATTTTGACCTTGAATGACAGGATTTTCTAGAACTGTAAAATTTTGTCCATCATAAAAGACATCCACAGCCTTGTCCTGACTAAGGCGATTGCCTCCCTTGATAATGACTGCTGGCGCTCCTAAATCATGCAATTTCTGCGCTGCAGCTTTCATATCTTCCAAAGTTTTGATTTCCTGACCCGCCAACAATTCTGCTTCAGGAAGATTTGGCGTAATCACACTGACATGAGGGAAAAAGAGAATCAACTCTTTACAGAGTTCACTGACAGCCACATCGTGCGTTTCCTTGCAGACCAAGACGGGATCCAATACAACAGGCACTCCTGGACGTTGCTTGATAAAGTTCAAGGCTTTCTCAGCCACACTGACAGTAGGGAGAAGACCAATCTTAATCCCTGCAAATTCCACATCACGCAAGCTATCCAATTCATGTTGAAAAACGGCATCGTCAGTTGGAAAGACTTCAAAGCCCTTTTCAGTCAAGGCCGTCAAACAAGTCACTGCTACAAAGCCATGCAAGCCGTTCAAGGTATAGGTAGCCAAATCAGCTGACAAACCACCACCACTAAAAATATCATTCCCAGAAAGGGCTAAAATACGATTATTCTTCATAACGAATCTCCTTTAAATACAAGCCATTCGGTGCCGCTGTTGGACCTGCTAGCTGCCTGTCCTTCTTCTCCAAAATCGATTCAATCTGCTCAACTGGCATTCGATTATTTCCGATTTTGAGCAGCGTTCCCACCATATTGCGAATCTGCTTATACAAGAAACCATTCCCTGAAAAGCTAAAGGTCAAAAACTGCCCTGTCTCATCAACACTAAGACTGGCTTCTGTAATGGTTCGAACCTTGTCCTCTACACTGGTTCCAGATGCTGTAAACCCGGTAAAATCATGAGTTCCCTCTAGCTTTTTGATTGCCATCTGCATCCGCTCCACGTCGAGCGGATAGGGAAAGTGAGTAGCGTAGTGACGACGCATAGGATTTTTGGGACGTCCTCTATCCACGATAAACTCATAGGTCTTGCTGTGCTTGGCATAACGGCAATGAAAATCATCTGCCACAATCTCAATTGAAATCACATCAATATCTTCTGGTGACTGAGTATCCAGAGCAAAACGGAGTTTTTCCTCATCCATCTGATAGGGCAGATCAAAATGAATGACCTGTTCCAGAGCATGAACCCCACTATCCGTCCTACCAGCACCGTGAACAGTGATGGCTTGCCCCTTATTGAGTCTCGTTAAGGTTTTCTCAATTTCCTCTTGAACGCTCCTCGCATGAGGCTGGCGCTGAAAACCGGCAAAGCCATAACCATCATAGGAAATGATTGCTTTATATCTTGTCATAACTTCTATTTTATCAGGAAATAAAAGTGTAAACAAGTTTAAAAACCAATAATTGTCTGGGTACAAAATTCCCAGAAAGAAAAACTTAGGAAATTAATCCTAAGCTCTCTTTTGAAGTGCGTACATAACAAAGATAGAAGTGACAATCAACCAACATCCTAAAATGGTGAAGACCAACATACCGTTTTGAGTCACCAAGCCAATCGCCCCAAGAATGAAAGGTGTCGTAAAGGCTCCAAAACTGCATCCTAGCACTGCAAAAGATGTTGCCTGATTAAGGAGCTTAGCTGGTATTCTTTCAGAAAGAAGCTGAAAGACAGTGGTCAAGGCCACACTGTAAGAAAAACCTGCCACAACACTTCCAACTACCATCACACCCAATGACGGAGACAAGGCAATCACAATTTGCCCCAATCCAAAGGTGATACCTGACCAAAGGAGCAACCTTTCTTTAAACAGAGAGATAAAGAAAGAAAAACTCACACCTGCCAAGATACCAATCAACTGCATGATACTTAAAACCAAACTCGATAACTGGGCATCCCCTAGACCTCTTTCCACCATCAGACTAGGAATACGAATGGTGATAGCTGTATTGGTGCAGACAACAACTGCTGCTTCGACAGCCAATAGAAAAATTAGGCCTTTCATCTGTCCTGTCAAACGAGTCGTTTCGGCCTCTTTTTTCTTTGTTTCTTTCTTCTCTTTCCCATAAGGGACAAAGAGCAGATAAAGGATCAATACTAAAAATCCCGCACTGTAGGCCAAGAAGGTCACTGTCCATCCCAAGGATAAGAGTTGACCGACCACTAGAGTCAAAATCGATGCCCCGACAACTTCTGCTGATCCGCGAAGACCCAACATCTGAATCCGTGTCTTTCCATGATAGCGTTCGCTGATGATAGAAATAGCCTTGGCATTGATCATCCCAACACCCAAGCCAAATAAAATCCGCATCGCAAAGACAAAGTTGTACTCCTGATACCAGAAGGGAGCTGTTCCACCGATAGAGAGGATGAGAAGGCCCAGACTAATCTGAAGTCGCTCAGGAAGCAAACGCTCCAAAAACCCATTTAAAACCAGCATAATCATGATTCCAAAAGAAGGGAGACTGACCAGGAGCTCGATTTGTTCTTTAGGGTAGCCTTGATAGTAGTCAGACATGGCTGGCAGAGCACTTGATATGGAAAAGGAAGTAATCAAAACGAGGGAGAGGGCCAAAATACTAGCCCGTTCTAAATATTGTTTCATGAATTTTCTTTCTGTATATTTCTCACTGTTGATCCTTTTAAAAGGAAGATGGCAAGAAAAGAAGGAGCCCGATTGAACTAGAGACTCCGTCCTAACTTTCCTAATAGGAAGACTATTTTCGCTTGATTTGCTTGATCAGATAGAAGATGAAGCCTGCAACCATATACGCTGCAAAAATGATCAAACACCATTTGATAACCACGTCCCAACCCTTGTTCACATTTAAAAAGAAATAAGGGAAGGGATTGTCCTTGGAATTCGGAATATTGAGTTTTAAGACCAAGCCATTAAACAAGGCAAAAATCATATAAACCAAGGGCAAGATGGTCCACAAGACTGGATCCCAGATCTTGTATTGACCCCGTTTATCAAAGAAGAGGGTGTCGGCTAAAAACCAGAGTGGAACGATATAGTGGCAAAGGAAATTTTCCACACGGTAAAAGTCTGTCGCGATCGGAGCAAGCATAAAATGGTAAATCACACAGGTAATCATGATACTCATGGTAACGCCACCCTTGAGACGAAGCAAGGTCGGACTTTGCCAATTTTCACCTGAACGGCTCATCACACGGAGCAGATAACCCGTGAAAATCGTTACCAAAAGATTGGACAACACTGTGTAGTAAAGGAGCATACCAAAGCCACCGTGCTTGGTAATTTCTAAATAAACCCCTGTAAATGCCGCTAAGAACAAGAGGACACGACTATAAAAGATAAATTTGTAGTTCAGTTTCATGGCTAGATTTTCTTAACAAATTCTGATTTGAGTTTCATAGCTCCAAAACCATCAATCTTACAGTCGATGTTGTGGTCACCTTCTACAATACGGATATTTTTAACACGAGTTCCTTGTTTCAAATCCTTTGGCGCACCTTTTACTTTCAAGTCCTTGATTAAGGTTACAGTATCGCCGTCAGCCAATTTATTTCCATTGGCATCAATAGCAACAACACCTTCTTCTACTTCTGCAACTTCTGCAGGGTTCCATTCATAGGCACACTCTGGGCAGACCAAGAGACTTCCGTCTTCGTAGACATATTCTGAATTACATTTTGGGCAATTTGGTAAGTTGTTCATAAGTCCTCCTTAAACTAACAATTATTCTTTAAAATTCATATGTTATTGAACAGCAACTATTATACCGTAAAATCCTACTTTTGACAATGTGTCCTAAGTCCAGCAAACAAAAAAATCATGCAACTGTTTACAGTTACATGACTTTTAAAAGATGATTGGTCATGGGCACTTATCAGGTACCTCATGATAAAAGGGGTAGCAACTATATTTTACAAACCAGGAGCTTGTCCAAGTTCTGCTGCAAGCATCCAAACTGTTTTCTCAAGTTCAGCCTTAGCACCAACAAAGATATCGTTTGTAACATCATCGCCTTCTTCATCAGTCACATCCAAAGCTTTTTGGAAAAGAGCGATGAGGTAGCGATAAATCGCTAGAACACGTTCCAAGCTTTCTTCAACGTTACGGAATTCTCCTTCTTCTTCTTCGATTTCACTGTGTTGAAGGAATTCTGTCAAAGTTGAGTAAGGTTTGCCACCAAGAGTGATCAAACGTTCACTGATTTCGTCAAGATAGCCATCAAGGCTGTCCATGTATTCATCCATTTTTGGATGCCATACGAGGAAACCACGACCACGCATATACCAGTGAGCTTGGTGAAGGGCAATGTGAGCCACATACAAGTCTGCTACTGCTTGGTTCAATACTTCCTTTGTTTTTGCCAATGCTACTGGCGCTGTTTTAGATAATGTTGTTACGTCTTTTACTGCTTCTTTTTTCAATTCAACCATATTGATCACCTCATAATATTATTTTTGCAACCATATTTATTGATTACTATCTCAGTATACTACTCCTAGTAGACAAAAGCAAGAAAATTAACCCATATTAAAAAAGTTGTAATTGACTGATAATTTAAGAAAAATATACAGTCTTTAAAAAAAAGACAGTCTTAGAAGACTGTCTCGAATAATTTAGATTATTTTACAAAATCAAGCAATGCCAAGAAGCTTTCAGCTTCAAGTGACGCACCACCAACAAGGGCTCCGTCCACGTCTGGGCAAGCCATGTATGAAGCAACGTTTTCAGGTTTAACAGAACCACCGTATTGAACACGAACTTTGTCTGCAACTTCTTGACCAAAGTCAGCAGCTACAACGTCGCGAACAACTTTACACATTTTTTGTGCATCGTCTTGTGAAGCTGATTTACCAGTACCGATAGCCCAGATTGGCTCATAAGCGATAACTGATGCAGCAACTTGTTCAGCTGTCAATCCAGCCAATGCAGCAGATACTTGAGCACCTACGAATTCAGCAGCTTTACCAGCTTCGTAAGTTTCAAGTGACTCACCACAACAGATGATTGGAAGCATGCCGTTTGCAAAGATTGCTTTTGCTTTTTTGTTGATATCTTCGTCAGTTTCATGGAAGTAGTCACGACGTTCTGAGTGACCGATAACAACGTAGTCAGTACCGATTTCTTTCAAAACTTGTGGGCTAGTTTCACCAGTGAAAGCACCTGCATTTTCAAAGTAGCAGTTTTGAGCAGCAACTTTAAGGTTTGAACCTTTAGCAGCAGCAAGAACAGCTGTCAAATCAACTGCAGGAGCTGCGATACCTGCTTCAACAAGGTCTGATGAAGGAAGTTTTGATGCAACGGCTTCAACGAATGCTTTTGCTTCTTCTGGATTTTTGTTCATTTTCCAGTTACCAGCGATAAATGGTTTACGTGACATTTCACATACCTCTTTTTTCATTTTATTCACTATTATTCTATCATATTTATAAGGAGCTTGCAAACCTTACTCTAATTTTCAAGATTTTTCAAGTGACTAATTTTGCCACAAATTCATCGCATCGAGGAAATCAGCCGAAGCCTGAACTTGTTTGGGATTGTTGGCTTCTCGCTCTGCTCGTTTGGCCTCTACCTGTGCCACAGACTGAATACCTTCATGGCGCCAGTTTCGTAGGATTGCCTGAATATATTTCCAGTTTGGCTTGCCATTGAGAACAGCCTCTCGGAGAGCTTCCTTGATCAAATCCGCCTTAACTCCGTCTTCTTTGACTGTCTTAGAAAGATCTTCGATTTCGAACGGCGTTAACAAACGTCCTAATTCCTGCTGGAAAGTCTCAACCAAATCCTTCAATTGATTTTGCGGATTTGGGGCAGTTGCAGCTGGAGTGTGACTATCCAACAAGCTATCCAAGCGTTCAAATGCCAAACTAGCATCAAAAATCAGCTCAATCTCCCCATTTAGTTCAATGGTACGATATTGTAGTAGCCCATTTTCAGTTAAGTTTGAAATAGACTGGTTGACATCTGCTACCTCTTTGCCAATAATTTCAGCAATCTGGCTAGGTGAAACATCTCCTAAGGCTGTGGTATTTTGTAAATAGAAAAATTGCCAGACCAGAAAATCTTCGCTGGAAGGAAAGAGTTCCTTAAAATGCAAGAGCAGGGCACTTGGCAAAACCAAGTTCCCTGATTTAAAAGCGTCAAAATATGTCATAATTCCTCTTATAAATATCCAAATGAAGCCGCATCGTCCTCTACCTTTTTCCAGTCAAAAGGAGTTTCCTGATAGACAGCGTAGTTAACCCAGTTACTGAAAAAGAGGGCAGCTGATGAAGACCAACAGAGACACGGTGTCTCATTCACATCATCATTTTTAAAGTAGTTCTCTGGGATATGAGGATCAAGTCCTGCCTCACAATCACGAAAATACTCTTTTGCTAGAGTATCACGGTCATATTCTAAATGACCAAAACTATAAATCTCACGAAGATCCCGACTGGCTAAAATTGAAACGCCGACTTGTTCTCCCTCAGAGAGGATTTCTAGATTGGTTTTTCCCAATATCTCTTCCTTATAAATTTCTGTATAACGAGAATGGGGAGCTACATAGCTATCATCAAAACCACGAAAGAGAAGATGGCCCTCTTTCAAGGTATCCTGCGGGTAAATGCCTGACAATTTCTGCTCCATCTGGTGTTTATCAACTCCATAGCGAGCATAAAGACCTGCTTGGGCACCCCAGCAGATATGAAGGGTCGAATAGACATGGGTCTTGGACCACTCAAGCACCTGACTGAATTCCTCCCAATAGTCCACTTCCTCAAATGGTAAATGCTCAATCGGAGCCCCTGTGATAATCATCCCATCAAAATACTCGTCCTTGACTTCAGGAAAAGTTTTATAAAAAGTCTCCATATGCTCTGCACGAGTCGTCTTGGAACGGTGGCTCTCCATATAGAGAAAGTCTATGTCCAATTGCAAAGGAGTATTTGCTAAATGCCGTAACAACTGGGTCTCTGTGACCACTTTTTTGGGCATTAGGTTTAAAATCAAAATTTTCAAGGGACGGATATCTTG
The DNA here is from genome assembly GCF_001837335.1 of Streptococcus sp. HMSC066F01. Taxonomy (GTDB): domain Bacteria; phylum Bacillota; class Bacilli; order Lactobacillales; family Streptococcaceae; genus Streptococcus; species Streptococcus oralis_S. The sequence goes on along the minus strand of NZ_KV832118.1, from coordinate 235,571 downwards.
GTGGGCCGCACGTTGATCATCCATGACAAAGATATTCTCTGTCCGTAAAATCTCAACAGCTGGCAATTTTTTATCAATTCGAATCGGCATAACCTTCTCCTAACTGTACTCTTTTAGAAATAATTGAATGTGTTTGAAGTCAAATCTCAAACACTTAGTCCTTTTATTATACTGCAAGAAGATATAGTTTTCAATTATAGTTTTTCTCTAACTAGCTATAGTTTGTTTATATAGCAGATGAAGAGAAAACAGCCCCAAGGACTGTTTTTCATTAATAATGCATAAGTACCTTGTAATCGTAATCTCCGATTTTTTCACGGCCTTTAAGCTCATCCAACTCAATCAAGAAGGCACAACCGGCTACAACTCCACCAAGTCTTTCAATCATCTCAATGGTTGCTTTGACAGTTCCACCTGTTGCCAAAAGATCATCTACGATGAGAACACGTTGACCTGGCTTAATCGCATCAGCATGCATGGTCAAGGTATCAATACCGTACTCTTTCTCATAGTCAGCAGAAATGACTTCACGTGGCAATTTCCCTGGTTTACGAACAGGTGCAAAGCCAATTCCCAACTCAAAAGCAACTGGGCAGCCAACAATAAATCCACGAGCCTCTGGGCCCACGATCATGTCGATTTTCTTATCAGTTGCATACTGAACAATTTCACGAACAGCGTAGCTATAAGCATTTCCATCTGCCATCAAAGGGCTGATATCACGGAAGGTAATACCTTCCTTAGGATAATTTTCAATCGTTGCGATATAATCTTTTAAATTCATCTTTTTCTTTCTTTCAAAGTTTTTTACTCTCTATTATAGCATATTTTCTGTGAAAGAAGAAGAGGAAAAGCACTATTGCTATAAACCTGATCAATGAGCTGATTTTTCTAAAAGCTCATACTCATAAAAAAACGAGCACTTTCGCACTCGTCCTTTCTTTTATAAACTACTGATTAAAGTGAGTTTACGTCAACCTTGATACCAACACCTTGAGTAGTTGTGATAGTCAAGTTTGTTACGTAAGTTCCTTTAGCTGTAGCTGGTTTTGCTTTTTGGATTGTTTCGTTGAAAGCTTTGAAGTTTTCAACCAATTTTTCAGCTTCAAATGATACTTTACCGATGATTGCTTGAACGTTACCTGCACGGTCTGCACGGTAAGTAATTTTACCACCTTTAGACTCTTCAACTGCTTTAGCAACATCCATTGTTACAGTACCAGTTTTAGGGTTTGGCATCAAGTTACGTGGTCCAAGGACACGTCCAAGACGTCCAACAAGAGCCATCATGTCAGGTGTAGCGATAACTACGTCGAAGTCCAACCAACCGTCGTTGATTTTTGCAACAAGGTCATCTTCACCAACAAAGTCTGCACCAGCAGCTTTTGCTTCTTCAGCTTTTGCACCACGTGCGAAAACAAGAACGCGTGAAGTTTTACCTGTACCGTTTGGCAATACCATTGCGCCACGGATTTGTTGGTCAGCTTTTTTAACGTCGATGTTCAAGTTGTAAGCAACTTCTACAGTTGCGTCAAATTTTGCAAAGTTAGTTTCTTTTGCAAGTGCTACAGCTTCTTCTACACTGTATGCTTTTGTGCTGTCGATTTTCTCAAGAGCAGCACGAAGTTGTTTGCTTTTTTTAGCCATTTTCTATTCTCCTTGTAAGTGGTTCAATCGATTTTCATCTCCCACGTCACTTCTCGAAATGATGAAGTCTTGCGGGTTATATTGGGGGTGTTATTGATTAGTCAACAACAGTGAATCCCATAGAACGAGCAGTACCTTCGATCATACGCATTGCAGACTCAATGTTTGCTGCGTTCAAATCTGGCATCTTAGTTTCTGCAATTTCTTGTACTTGTGCACGAGTAACTGTAGCAACTTTAGTTTTGTTAGGTGTACCTGATCCTTTTTCAACACCTGCAGCTTTTTTCAAAAGAACAGCAGCTGGTGGTGTTTTTGTAACGAAAGTAAATGATTTGTCTTCGTATACTGAGATAATAACTGGAATGATCATACCAGCTTGGTCAGCTGTACGAGCGTTGAACTCTTTTGTGAATCCCATGATGTTGATACCAGCTTGACCAAGAGCAGGTCCAACTGGTGGAGCTGGTGTAGCTTTACCAGCAGGGATTTGCAATTTTACAAGTTTTTCGACTTTTTTAGCCATTTTTAAATCCTCCTTTGTGGTTTTGGCGGTAATTAAAGATTTTTACCTCCCACAAGTATGCTTTACACATACCTTTCCATTATACACTATTTATCTAAAAATGCAAGAGAAAAATTACTTTTTTAATTGATGTAATCTCCGCCTTCAAAGCCATAGTACTCTTCCAAACTGAGACCACTTGCCACAATTTCTTTGGCTTCTTTTCCAACATAGCGAAGATGCCATTCTTCCGCCATGTAGCCAGTCTCTTTTTCCTTGCCTTTGAGATAGCGAACAACAAAGCCATAGTCAGCCGCATGATCCAAGAGCCACTGTGCCGCCTTCTCCTCTGTTACTAACTCTCCGTTAGTCCCAATCAAATCAAAAGCAAGACCTGTTTGGTGTTCACTATAACCTGGTCGAGCTGAGTAGCGATCAGCAGCTTCCTTACCATCTTGATTCACATAGTCTTGATAAAGTTTGGTTTGAGTTTCATAACTTCTAAAACCACTGTAGTGATCGCTGATTGGGTAGCCAGCTGCTTGCATGGCTGCAATGAGTTTCAGCAACTCTGCTTTAGCTGTTGGATTTTCTCCTGGATTATAGTCTTTTGACAAAGGATAGTGCTTATTAGCTATGACGATTTCATCGTACTTCCCTTGAATACTATAGTAGTCTCCCTTATTGACAACTTCTGCCTTCTTCTGACTAGAGGCTTGGGATTTGCTTCCTACAGTTCCTTCAGGTTGACTAGTTTGTTCCGTTTTTTGAGTGTTTTCTTCATTTTTAGGTTGTTCTTGAGAACATGCTGCTAGGGTTACTGCCAGCAAACCAGATAAAACGATGTATCTTTTTTTCATTTTTTCTTCCTCTCTTATACCAAGTGCTTCTTTAATTCATCAGATAAGGCTTTAATCATTTGTTCCAACTCATGGGATTTCACTTGGCAATCTTCTGCCGCCATTTCTTCCCAGGGCACCCACCAGACTGGACCACGGTCATTCAATCCATGACCCCTCATATCACCTGATCGTCTTGGAAAGAGGTGCCAGTGAGCGTGGGCATCTCCATTTCCTAGGAGTTCAATATTCATCTTTTCAGCTTTAAACGTTTTGGCAACAGCTTCTTGGACCAAACTCATTTCCTCTAGAAAACGAAGTTTTCCAGAAGTCTCCATATGGTGGAGTTCTGTGACATGCTCTTTTGCCAGAAATAAGGTATAGCCCTTAAAGTATTGGTGGTCTCCAATGACAACATAGCCTGTTTCTAGTTCTTTTACAAAGTAGGGATTTTCCCCTGACTTGATCCATTCAATTCTTTGACAAATCAAGCACATATTAGTCTACCAAGGTGCTCTTGAGATAAGCATCGACCATACGCTCAGTCGCCACTACTGAATCAATGTGTGTTCGTTCGTAAGAGTGACTGGACTCAATACCAGCTCCAAGGAGGGCATGTTTGACCTCTGCTCCTGCTGACATAGCCGCTGAAGCATCTGAACCGTAAAATGGATAAATGTCGAGCTTAAATGGAATATCTTGCTCCTTCGCCAAAGCTACTAAATGTTGACGGAAGTCATAGTGATAGGGACCTGAAGCGTCCTTGACACAGATAGACACTGTATATTCATCCGTCTGCTGGTCATCGCCCATAGCTCCCATATCCACAGCTAGATATTCCACTACCTGAGCTGGAATATTGGAGTTCGCACCGTGACCCACCTCTTCGAAGACTGAAAAAGCAAAATGAGTTGTTACTGGCAATTCAATCCCCTCTTCCTTGTAAATACGAAGAAGATTGAGCAAAATTGCTGCGCTGACCTTGTCATCCAAGTGGCGAGACTTGATAAAACCAGTTTCTGTCACAACTGTTCGCGGATCGAAACTAATAAAGTCTCCAACCTCAATACCCAAGGCGCGGGTTTCTTTTTCATTGGTTACTTTTGCATCCAAACGCACTTCCATATTGTCCTGCGTACGTTCTGCAGTTCCTGCATCCTTGTAGACATGACAAGAAGTCTGGTGGATGAGGATGGTCCCAGATACCTTTTTACCTGTGCTAGCCACATGAACCGTACAGTTCTCCCCTTCAATCATGTTCCAAGGGAAACCACCGATACGATCTAATTTGAGACGACCATCCGGTTTGACTGCACGAACAATAGCACCCAGCGTATCCACATGGGCAGTCACATAGCGGTGTTGGTCATCATTTTGACCTTTAATGGTCACATTGACACCGCCCTTAGCTGTACGAACAGGCTGGTAACCAAGTTTCTCTAAAGTATGGACTAGATAGTCTGAAATCTCACGAGTAAAGCCCGTCGGAGATGCAATTGCGGTTAGTTCTTTGATATAGTGTATAGTCTGATTCATTTCTTCACCTCTTTCCTACCATTATAACATTTTTCTAGTCAGACTCCTTCTCAAAAGGAGAAAAACTGTGTTTAGTTGCTTTCACTATAGATCCATGTTATAATACAAATACTTTGATTATGAAAGGAAAGTAACAAATATGAAATCATACTTTAAAGTATCACTAGCCCTTGTGGCTTCACTTGTCCTCCTGCTCGGATGTTCCAAACAAGCATCAACACATACCAACAGCAGTAGCAAAGAAGACACAACAACTCAGTCAAGTGAGAGCAAACAAAGCAGCCAACAATCATCTGAAAAGAAAGAAACAACTAAGACACATACTTTTGTCAACAAAAGCAATTCTGGAATCACTTCTACCTTGGTTTATACTGTAGACGGCGACAATGTTATCAAGCAATCAGCTCATAACATTGCTGATCCTGAAATCCTTAGTGCAACTCCAGAAGATGTCAAGAGTTTTATCGAAGAAAAGTACAAAGGTTATAATGGACTCAAAGGTGTTAAACAAACGATTGAAATCAAAGATGGAAAAGTTGTTCAAGATCTAGAAGTTGACTTCTCAGTTGCAAGCATTAGCGAACTTAGAAAAGCACTTCCTGAAGAATATTCTGGTATCGGTAATCGTGTCAGTTTCTCAAATTCTAAAAAAGCACTGGAAAAAATGGGATTCACAGAGAAGACGAACTAATCTCCCAAAATTTCATATAGACTAGTGTAGGTCCACCCCAAAAGTTAGACAAAACTCTAACTCTTGGGGTATTTTATTACGTCCCTAACCGATGAGTCCAATAGAGTCCTCCCAATCCCATAAAAAGTGCATTTAAAACTTCACACCCTTATAAAGCCATAGAATAAAAGTTATTTGAAATAGATAGAGACAAAACTTTAATCGTCTGATTAGTTTCTGTTCATTGTCATGTCAGTTCAGATGAAAGGGTAAGCCTAGTTGATTTTGAAGTAGAATCATGTTATAATACAAAACACTTTGATTATGAAAGGAAATTCTATGAAAACTCTTGTTAAAACTTCACTAGCCCTAGTAGCTTCACTCGTCCTCCTACTCGGATGTTCCAAACAAGCATCAACACCTGCAAATAGCAGTTCTAAAGAAGACACAACTACTCAGTCAAGCGAGAGCAAACAAAGCAGTCAACAATCATCTGAAAAGAAAGATGAAACAGAAACTCACACATTTGTCCACAATAGCAAACCTGGAATTCATTCTACCTTGACTTATACTGTAAAGGGAGATGACGTTGTAAAACAAACTGTTCATAATGTACTTGACCCTGAAAAACTTAATAATACCGCGGAAGGTATTAAGGAAATTGTTGACGATACTTATAAAGGTTATGAAGGGGTCAAAGGGGTTACACAAAAAGTTGAAATTCAAGACGAAAAAGTTATCCAAAACATCGAGGTTGACATGACTGTTGCAAGTCTTGACGAATTGAAAAAAGCAATGCCGAACGAGTATTCTGGTATTGGAAACCGTGTAAGTTTTGCTGCCTCGAAAAAAATGCTTAAAGAAGCTGGTTATACCGAACAAACCAACTAATGAGTCGTGCTCATACAAAAAATTCTTGGTCGATGACCAAGAATTTTTTTATTCCATCTCAAAAACATCACTCTCTTGTTTGTTTGGTAGAACCAGTGAAAGCAAGATTCCGATAATTGCTGGCACCAACCATGGTAGAGAAGCAGCTGCAAACGGAAGAGCATTAACGAGATTTGCTAGAAACTCAATTTTAAAGGAACTTCCAAGGACACTTGCAAGAGCAATAGCTGTAACAAGCCCAATAGTTAACTGCATGCCCGGTTTTGATAGGGCTACAAACTTATTAACAATCACGATCATCACAATGGCGATGGTTATTGGGTACAAGATTACCAGTACTGGCACTGAGTACTTAATGATTGCATCCAAACCGAGGTTTGCAATAGCAAATCCAATCAAGGTAAAGGCAGTGGCATAGACCTTGTAGCTGATTTGTGGGAAACGTCCGTTAAAGAACTCTGCTGTCGACACAATCAATCCAACTGTCGTTGTGAAGCAAGTTACAGTTACCATAACAGCAAGGAAGAGTTGAGCTGTTGAACCAAAGATTTCCTGAGTTGCTTGCGACAAGATATAAACACCTGGTGTTCCACCCTTCATCACTTCTGCTGGTACTGGGAAGTGATTTCCAAGGAATCCTAAACCAATGTAAAGAGCACTGAAAGCAAGAGCTACAACGATACCAACCACCCAAATAGTTGAAATGTATTCTTTCTTACTGGAGAATCCAAGTTGTTTCAAGGTTTGAACTGCAATCACACTGAAGGCAACTGAAGCAAGGGCATCCAAGGTGTTATAACCTTCTAGGAATCCTGTACCAAAGGCAGAAGCTTGATAAGCAGCTGAAGCCGCTTGAGGGCTTGTTCCACCATATTTGAAGGCACCTAGTACAACCAAGATAACGATCAATAAGGCAAAGACTGGCGTTAAAACACGTCCAATTCGATCCAAAATCTTTGATGGATTGAGTGAAATCAGATAGGCTGCTGCAAAATAAAGCACAGTAAAAACAATCAATCCTAGACCTTTGTTTGCTTCGGATAAGAGGGGGCTAATCCCAACTTCATAAGCTGTTGTGGCTGTACGCGGAATGGCAAAGAAGGGGCCAATCGATAGATAGAGGACTGCAAGATAAAGCGTCGCAAACCAAGGTGAGATTTTCTTAGAAATCTCGTGAATGTATCCTTTAGGGTTTAGCGTTCCGATGATGAGCGTTAGGACAGCAATCCCGACACCCGAAAATACAAAACCTGCGATGGCAGGAAGAAACTGTTCTCCAGATAAAGCACCTAGAGAAGGCGGAAAGATCAAGTTCCCCGCACCAAAAAATATTCCAAACAGGAGCAAGCCTGTTAGGGCACCTTTTTTAGCCATAATAATCTCCTTCATATTTCTAAAATACTGACCTAGTATACCATTATTAAGACTCTGAAAAAAGTATCCAAAATTAATCATTGAATGTTTTCAATATTTTTAAAAATAAGAATTATCTAAAAACAAAATCCCTCACTCAGTTGGAACCGAGCAAGGGAAGATTAGGATCTATCACCATAGAGGTTTAAAGATTTTCAAAGGCCGTCATTCCACCTTGAACATTGATAACTTCATAACCCTGTTCAACTAGAAATTGACAAGCACGCGCTGAACGTATTCCAGATTTACAAATGACATAATGCAAGAGGTCCTTGTCCAACTGATCATAGATATCAGCTAATTGACTAAGTGGTAGGTTTTGAGCACCTTCTAAATGAAGCGTCTGGAACTCTTCTACTTCTCTCACGTCCACTAGAGAAAGTTGCTCATTTTGATAAAGCTGGTAAAAATCGTTAAAAGTAATTTCTTTCATTTTGTTTCTCCAAGAATCTTTTGAATTCTTTTTTTCAAATCGGGCACTACTTCTGACTCAAACCAAGGATTTTTGGCCATCCAGATTTGATTTCGTGGTGAGGGGTGCACCAGAGGGAAAAATTCTGGTAGATAGTCTTTGTAGTGTTTTACCCGTTCTGTCACCTTGCCACTAACTTTTTCATGTAAATAATAGGCTTGGGCATATTGTCCAATCAAGAGAGTTAATTGGATATCGGGCAACTCTTGCAAGAGTTGCGGATGCCATTTTTCTGCAAAACCTGTACGAGGTGGAAGGTCGCCTGACTTGCCATGCCCCGGAAAGTAGAAATCCATGGGCAGAACTGCAAAATAACCTGAATTGTAAAAGGTGTCCTCATCCACACCTAGCCACTCACGCAAGCGATCGCCACTCTTATCCTTCCAATAAATCCCAGCTTCTTGCGTTTTAAGCCCAGGAGCCTGACCGACAATATTGATACGGGCAGTTTTTGGCGCCGCAAAGAGAGGTTCGATTCCGCGTTCTGTATAGCTGGTATTTTGCGGATCCGCCATAATGGCTTGCTTGATTCTTTCAATTTGAGACATCTGTTTTCCCTCCAAAAAGAAGTCCAAGCATACAATCTCAGACTTCTATCATTTTATTTGATCAGTTCATAAATAGCTTCAGCATAGATTGCTGCTGCTCGGAAGAGATCGTCCAAGGCGATAAATTCGTTGGCTTGGTGCATGGTATCGATTGAGTCTGGGAACATGGCACCGTAGGCAACCCCACGTTCCAGTAAACGACCAAAGGTACCACCACCGATGACTTGCTCGTGACCTTTAAGACAAGTTTGTTTTTCATAAACATTCAACAAGGTTTGCACAAGTGGATCTTCCATCGGTACATAGTGAGGGGTGTGACCGTGTTCAGAAAGGCTAACAGAAGCAACTGGCAAGTTTTCAAGGATTGACTTGATTTGCTCTGGGCTTGTTCCTTTTGGATAACGGAAGTTGAGGGCAATCGTATTGTCAGCACTTGTTTCATCAAAGCGGAAGACACCGGCATTCATAGAAAGGGCACCCATCTTTTCATCTACATGAGCAACCTTGAGATTTGTACCCTCATGGTCGTTCAAAAGAATCTTACCAGCGATGTTAAGGTAGTCTTTTGCAGGTCCTGCAAAGTCAAACTGGCTAAGGAAAAGGGCAAGGTAGGTCGCACCATTGACACCTGATGCAGGCATAGCACCATGAGCTGATTTACCAATCACAGTCACCTTGTACTGGCCGTTTTCTTCTTGGAGTTCTCCTCTGAGTTTGTGTTCTGTAACAAAAGCATCTAGTTTAGCTTGCAAGTCAGCCAAGTCACCTGAAACAACTGCTGTTGCTGATTCAGGTACCATGTTTTCACGCAAACCACCTGTGAAGCTGTGAAGGCGAGCTGCACCAGTATTTTCACCTGCAAAATGGAGATATTCTGTGATATTCCCTTTTTCACCATTGATGATAGGGAATTCAGCATCTGGAGAGAAACCGAAGTCTGGTTTCGCAAGTCCTACATGTTCAAAGTAGTAGTCCATGTCTGCCCAGCCTGATTCTTCATCTGTTCCGACGATGAAACGAACTTTTTTAGAAGTTGGAAGCCCCAATTCTTTGATGATTTTCAAACCATAGTAACAAGCTGTTGTAGGCCCCTTGTCGTCTGAAGCTCCACGCGCATAAAGGCGACCGTCTTTGATAGTTGGTGTATAAGGGTCCGTGTCCCAACCGCTACCAGCTGGCACCACGTCCATGTGAGCAAAGATTCCGAGAACTTCTTCTCCTTCACCAAACTCAAAATGTCCTGCGTAGTTATCAACATTTTTAGTTGGATAGCCATCACGGTCTGCGATTTCAAGGAATTTTTCCAAGGCTTTTACTGGACCAGGTCCAAATGGATGCTCAGCATCGGCTTTGCTGTCATCACGTTCTGAGTTGATTTCCAAAAGGCTAAACAAGTCAGCCAAGAGGTCTTCTTTGCGTTTTTCTACTTCTGCTGTAAAATCAATAACTGTCATTTTTTCTTCCTATCTCTTCTCGATAATTTCATCTACTGGCAAGCGGTAGCTTGGTTCCAATTTCTCATCTGTGTATCCAACTGTGATCAAGAGTTCTGGACGGAATCGGTCTTCAATGTCCAAAACTTCGTTGGCTTTTGATTTGTCAAATCCAAGAATAATGTTAGAACCGATTCCTTGGTCAGTCAAAGCAAGAACTAAGTTCATGGCTACTAGTCCCGCATTAAGGGCCAAGTAGTCACTAACTTGCTGTTCACTGTAACGCGCAAACTCGGCAGGCAAATTCTTCATGAAATATTGAAGTTGCTCTTCTGAGAAATTCTTTGCACCACCAACTCGGGCAATCTTGCGGGCACGTTTGGCAAGATCTGTATCTGTAAACAAGGCAATGGTCACTGGCGCTGATGATACCTGCTCAAAGTTCGAACCATATGCTAATTTTGCCAATTCTGCATTTTTTTCACGAACCACCACAAACTTCCATGGCTGGCTGTTATGGGCACTTGGGGCCAAGGTTGCGATTTCGATAGCCGTACGCACATCTTTGGGATCTACCGGTTTATCAGTAAAATGCTTAGTCGCATGACGTTTTTTATTTAATTCAAGAAATTTCATAATCGATTTCCTTTTCTAATTCTACTGCATCCATTCTACCATATTTTGAAAGAGCTTGCAGAGATTTTTCATAGAAAGAAATTGGAACACGGATGAAGCCCTGGATTTAAACTTATCATTAAAATCAGATTTTTCCTCATCCAGTTCCAACTAATTCTCAGGGGTTTAAAGAAACTAGTCTATCTTGTATTCTGACTTTATAGCCTCCAAAAATTCTTTCACATCCTCCACATACCCATGCTTTTCAATTAAACTAGATAAAAGTTCCAGATTGTGCCCCCGATAGTTGTCATCTCGACGTAGTTCTTCATACATTTCGATAAAAGGAAGGTCCTTAGACTTGGCCAATTCTAACTCTGCTTCATAGTCATACGCAACTTTTCGGAATAGAATATTTATCAATTCCCCATCTTCAACCTCTATCACAGCATACTGGGCACGGTGATTTTTTAACGCCTCCCAATCAAAATAGGGCATGCCAATCGACCCTGGATTGATGATTTGTTGCCCTTGACTGCCATAACGAAGCAACTGCTTGTGAACATGACCATAGACTGCCACGTCAACTTCATCATCTAGGAGTTGGTCAAATTTCTCTGTATCATTCTCAACTAGCAAGTCACCACCATAGTTCTTATTTGGCAAATTATGAGAAAGAGAAAAGCGCAGTTCGTCAACTTCTTTCTTTTCTAGCATAGGTAAATTTCGTAGCCAGACAATCGTTTCAGGATCCATTCGCCTCATCAAAAACTGGGTCAATCGCATGAGCTGGACTTCCTGTGGATCTTCTAAGCCATATTGCCCATCTAAAGCCTCAAGGACACAATCATCCCAATTACCTCGAACACTTGCCGTGATAGGAAGATCCTTTAGCAAGGCAATCAAGTCATGAGCACCTGGACCAGGTAGAAAAATATCTCCCAGAAGCCAATATTCACTGACTTCCTGAGCTTTAGCATCTGCAATCACTGCTTCTAAGGCAGTCACATTTCCATGAATATCTGATAAAATTGCGATTTTATGGTTCATCATAATCTCCTTTTGTTTGGTAGTCCACTCTTTCTTCCGCCACTTGAGCCAATTCCACTTCTTCCTGAGGGTTCAACTTTCTTTTCACATCTTCTGCGACTGCTCTTGGCACACCAACTTCGACAATTTCATCCACACTGGCTTCCTTGATTTTAGTGAGAGACTTGAAATGCTTCATAAGATTTTGCTTGCGTTTAGGTCCTAGCCCTTCAATTCCATCCAGCTGTGAAGAAAAGGAATTTTTGGAGCGCAGTTGCCGGTGGAAAGTGATAGCAAAGCGGTGGACCTCATCTTGGATGCGTTGGAGGAGGAAAAATTCCTGAGAGTTTCGTGACAACTCCACCACTTCCAGCGGATCTCCAAAGAGCAGTTCATGGGTTTGGTGCTTGTCATTCTTTTGCAGACCTGCAATTGGAATATCCAAACCCAGCTCCTCTTGGATGACCTGCTTTGCGATATTGACTTGCCCTTGTCCCCCATCAATGACAATCAAATCAGGAGGAGTCAAACCGTCTCGTTGAACTCGACCATAACGTCTGCGAATGACCTCTCGCATGCTGGCATAGTCGTCTGGACCCACAACCGTTTTTATCTTGTACTTACGGTAATCCTTCTTACTCGGTTTACCATTGACAAAAACCACCATAGCTGAAACAGGACTGGTTCCCATGATATTGGAGTTATCGAAGGATTCGATACGTACTGGGGTCGGGATTTGGAGCAAGCGTCCCAGATTTTCAATAGCCCCTTGGGTCTTTTCGACTGATTTTTCTAGCAGATTGAACTTCTGCTCCAGACTAACACGAGCATTTTTTATGGCTAGATTGACCAGTTGTTTTTTCTCCCCACGTTGGGGTTTGAGAATCTTGGTATCCACCAAGGCCTTGACTGCTTCTTCATCGATATCCTGCGGAATCAATACTTCATTGGGAACCAGGTGAGATTTTTCTTGATAGAATTGTCCCACATAGGTCAAGAAGTCCTCATCCGGATCGTTGTAATAAGGGAAAAGATTGACATCCCGCTCGATGAGTTTTCCTTGACGTACAAAGAAAACCTGAACACACATCCAGCCCTTATCCACATAGTAGCCAAAGACATCACGATTTTGGAGATCCTTTGCCATAACCCGTTGCTTGGTCCGAAGTGTTCCAATCGCCTGAACCAGGTCACGGTATTCCGCCGCACGTTCAAACTCCATACTTTGAGCTGCGGATGCCATCTTCCCCTTGAGGTCATCAATGATTTTATCATCCTGCCCTTTTAGGAAATCAGAAACCTCCTGAGCCATGGACTTGAAATAGGCCTCATCTTTCTGACAGATGGTGTGGGCCACACACTGGCCGATATGGTAGTAAAAACAGACCTTAGAGGGCGGGTTGGTACATTTTCGAAAAGGGAAAATCCTATCTAGAAGTCGCTTGATTTCATTGGCTGCCCCCACATCTGGATACGGGCCAAAATAAAGACCTCCGTCCTTCTTGACCTGACGGGTGATAATCAAGCGAGGATATCGCTCATTGGTGATTTTGATGAAAGGATAAGACTTGTCGTCCTTGAGCATGATATTGTACTTGGGCTTATTTTCCTTAATCAGGTTGATTTCTAGGAGAAGCGCCTCAATATTAGACTCGGTAACGATAAATTCGAAATCCACAATCTCAGACACCAAGGCCTCTGTCTTGGTATCATGGCTTCCACGGAAATAGGAGCGCACACGGTTGCGCAGATTTTTAGCCTTTCCTACATAGATAATGGTGCCATTTTTATCCTTGTGAATGTAACAACCAGGGCTGGTCGGCAAGAGCTCTAGTTTTGATTTGATCAAGTTATTCATAGTTCCATTATAGCAAAAAGGCTGTAACAGGACGAACAAAAAGCCCCACCAATCACTTGTTGGAGAAGCTTTGATTTCTTTTTAGACTGCACCGACTTCATCTAGTCGCTACTGGTATAGAGTTCTTGAACAGCTGTAACATCCTGAGGCTGAATCCCATAGTAGGAGCCTGCTGGCTGCATGACAGAAGTTTCGTTGGTATGATCCAATCCGATGGCATGCCCCAGCTCGTGCTCCGCCGTGTGCACAATCCGTTCATAAGAATAACCATAGTTTGGATTGGATAGATAATAGTGATTCAGGCGAACCGTTACAGATATAAATTGTTTGGTTAACAAATTGGTTTGACTCTCGGCTTGACCAGCTACAGCGGTCGATCCATCATTCATTTCACTTGCCACAATATCTGCCTGACTAGGATCCGCAACCACCTCAAAGGTAAAGGCTCCCGTTTGATTCCAGTTTTTTATGGCTTCTGCATAGGCACCTTGGAAGGTCTCATCCATTTGAGGCTCAATATAGATGCGAGCTGAAGCTTGAGCCCACTTGCCTTCTGCATGTTGGTGACTGTCTATCTGAGACAAGACTTCCAGCGTTCCCGTCTCCTTCCATTGATTCCAGCCACCTTGACCAATCTTGCTCATTTTTTCAACCTGATTGACCGCAGAATGAAAATCACCAGACAGATACCAAACCACTCCAAAAGCAATGAAAAGTAGAATAATAACAGTCCAAACCAGACGCCAGAAGAAACGCCAAATTCCCAAAAGAAATCGGAAGAATAATCGAATAATCCAGAACATGACGCCCCACCTTTCATAAAAATAAGAACCTATCTTGAAATCACATTCTCCTTGATCAAGATAGATTCTCTATTTTACTGAAGAAAGCTGAAAGAAACCTAAAACTAAGATAAACGTTCTTCCAAGACAAAGTCAATTGGTAGAGTAGCTAAAAAACGCTCCAATTGTTTTTCCCAGTAGTACCACTCGTGCTTACCTGGACTATGACTATAGGTCACCTCAAAACCAAGCTTTTTGAGGTTTTTCACTGCGAGGTTATTGGCAGAGTAGAGATAGTCTTGTTCCCCACACCAAGCCCATAGTTTGGTCTTTTTATCGGATTTTGCAGCCACGCTTTCAAGCGAATGAGGACTAGCTGTCCAGTCTTTAATCTCTCCAAAAACTCCTCGCCAGTAGGCAAGCGATCCAAGATCCTGACTTTCAGGAGAAAATTCGTGAAAACTGAGCGCACCAGAAAAACTAGCCGCATGAGAAAAACGATTTGTCGATAGAGCGAGTTTGAAGGAACCATATCCTCCCATGGAGAGACCAGCTATAAAGGTCTTTTCTCGCTTGCTGGTCATATTGGGGAAGAAACGTTTCATGACCTGAGGTAACTCTTCTGCTAGAGCAGTATAGTAGTTATAGCCATACTGAGTATCTGTGTACCAGCCATTGCTAGTATTGGGCATGATGACAATAAGATTGATTCCACGCAACAAGCGTTCGACATTGGTACGTTTGAGCCAGCTATTTTGGTTTCCTGACATTCCGTGCAAAAGGTAAAGAACAGGAATATCTGTGCAATCTGGTTCAGTCACCCGACTAGCATCTGGATAGAGTACGGTAACGCCCCATTCCATATCCAAAACTTTTGAGTAATACTCAATATTCATAACTGCCATGGTTGTCTCCTTTTACTATTCTATAAGAAAAAGCCGAATTTCGACTTTTTCTGTAGGTATGCTGCTTATTATTTTGCTTCCATCACGACTGGCAAGATTGCTGGGCGACGCTTGGTTTGATCAAAGAGGTACTTGGTCAGATTGTCACGAACCTTGCCTTTGAGATCTGCCCAGTCAAAGTCATCACCTTGAAGATACTCTTCTACCGTTTGGTTAATCAATTCTGAACTTTCACGGAGAATATCGCGGCTCTTCTTGAGATAAACAAATCCACGCGTATGAACACGGGCCTTGGCCACAATTTTCTTCTCACGACGGTTGACAGTGATCGCCACGATAAAGATCCCATCCTCTGACAAGACCTTACGGTCACGAAGGACGACATTTCCAACATCCCCGATGGCATTTCCGTCAATCAAGACATCCCCTGCGGAAACTGCTCCAGCTGGGACAAAGTCTCCATGTTCATAAGACATGGTCGTTCCCTTTTTAGGGATGAAAATGCGTTCTGGCAACATTCCAACTGCCATGGCAGCCTTGGCATGCGCATCCAACTCACGGTACTCCCCTTGGATAGGGAAGAGGTAGTTTGGTTGCAAAAGATTGATCATCAACTGCAAATCACGCGCATTCCCATGTCCGGATACTCGCAAGCTTTGGGTAATGAGTTTCACCACACCACCAGCTTGGTAGATCATGTTTTCAACACGCGCCATGACAGCTTCTTTGGCGATAGATGGAGTCGTTACGATATAAACTAAGTCTCCATCTTTGATTTCCACATAGCGGTGGCGACCAATAGACATCTTACGAAGTCCATTAATAGGTTCACCCATACGCCCAGTCTCAAGGATAATCAACTCATGGTCTTCAAAACGAGACATTTCTTTTGGTTTAATCAAGAGACTTTCGTTGGCTAGAGATAATTTTTTGAGACGAATCGCAGTGCGGACGATATTTTCAATATCAAATCCAGTTAAAACAACTCGGCGACCTGTATCTGCAGCAGCATCAAAAACCTGCTGGATACGAGAAAGGTTGCTGGCAACTGCTGCAACGATGATACGACCTTCCCAGTCTGCAATGGTCTGGGTAATTTCATCCCCAACTTCACTCTCGCTCGCTACCTGGATATTGCTGTCTGCATTCGCAGAGTCACTGAGGAGCGCCAAAACACCATCACGACCGATTTCTGCCAAACGAGCAAAATCCGTCGCATAGGATTCGCTAGCTGTCTGGTCAAACTTGAAGTCCCCTGTATAAACGATGCTGCCTTCAGCTGTTTTCAGGACTATTCCCAAACTTTCTGGGATAGAGTGAGTTGTACGGAAGAAGGAAACCACAGTTCCTCCAAAGTCGATCTCTGTATCTTCATCAATCACATGGAAGTCATTGAATTTCTTAACCGTATCATTTCCTTTGACAAAGAGTTTGGCCAACTCAATGGTCAACTCAGAACCAAACACAGGCACCTTAGCCTCTGCCAAAAGGTAAGGTAGAGCTCCAATGGCATCCGCATGTCCGTGGGTCAAGAAGACCCCAGCGATACGATCGCTATTTTCAAAAAGATAGTCCATATTTGGAATAACGACGTCAACTCCAAGCTGTTCATTTTCAGGGTATTTAAGCCCAGCATCCAAAACAAAAATAGAACCATCGATTTCAGCGATGTACATATTTTTACCATTTTCTCGTACACCACCTAGTGTTGTTAAACTAATATTACTCATTTTTCCTCCGAAACTTCATTTATCTTGATTATAGGGTGAATTTGCCCTTTTATTCTAAAAGTTCTAAAACTCTCAGCCGAATCTTTTCCTACCATTATACCATTTTTTTGATTATTTTCAAAACGAAGATCGGTTTTTAACTAGAGATTAGTCACCACTGTGAATCGAATCTTTTTACTTTGACTTCTCTTCTGGAGGCTTCATCTAAGATAATGGAAGGATTGCACCATCAAAAATATGGGCTTTTTGAATCAATTTAATTTCAGATACCTTTCTCGAACCCTAAATTTCTCTTTTAGTTCAAAAAAACTTGCTTTTACCTCTCGACTTGAGAACTATTTTCTACAAAGACATGGTTTATCTACATTCAAAAGCGAGATTTTCCTGTTCGCTACAGAATCTAAAAAATTTTCAGCAATTAGCCACTAAGATGGAGGTTATCGATAGGAAATTTTTTCAAAAAGAAAAAAGACTTAGAAATTCTAAATCTTTTTATCATCTTTAGTTTGGATAGATATAAGTGACGTTTCCTAAAAATTCATGAGGATTAAAGAAGCCACGATAATTCGCAATCTGCTTTTGACGTCTGTAGTTTGCTTCCAATACCTGGATAGAGTTTTCACTTTGAACATCTGTTACATAAGCAACGTGTCCATATTCACCACCATCCCAAACAGCGATTGCTCCTACTACTGGAACACTTCCTGTCTTATAGCCTTGAGCACTCGCGTAGATTGCCCACGTATTGGCATTTCCCCACCAGTTGCTAGCCCAAGGCGCCAATTCTTTCACACCCCATGTACACTGACCAACAGGATAAGAGTTGCCATAGTTTGTCGGAGTCTTTTCGACAACATCCTCTGTATCTGATACCACGTTCGCAGTGCTAGCTGGAGCATTGTAGGTAGAGCTAGCCTGAGCGGAAGCACTCACTTCCAATACATCGCCTGGGTGGATAGTGTCAAAGATGGTTTTTCCATTCAAAGCTGCCAACTCATGCGGATCCATGCCGTTTGCAGTTGCAATGGCATAAAATGAATCGCCGTCTTGGACAACGTAAGAGTTCGCATGAACAGTTTGAGCCCCAACTGTAGCTAAAATAGCCGTAGAAGTCAAACCAAGAGTCAGTTTTGTAACTGTTTTTTTCATAACTAGATTCCCCTTATATTTTCTTGATAAGAAAATCATACTTGATTTACATGTCAGTTAGTTTAGAGTTATATTTTAGTCATGTTACAAAAATTTATACTTTTACTACATAAGATTTAAAAGCAGACATCGTATAAAGTGATAGAAGAGAATAAAAAATGAATCGTTACCCCCAATCTTTACATCAGCAAACCATCCAAAAGACTATCTTATCAACCACTCCCACATCAAGCATTTATCCGACAAAAAGAGACCGAGATAGGTCATCTCAGTCCCTTTCTATCTATTACTCTATTAAAAAATCATACATTTCCTGCACGGTACCCAGCGCCATCATTTCTTGGTCTTTAACGGTCTGTTTGAGATTTTGGTAAATCTGACTTTCAGCAATTTCCCTTTTCGGCGCTTCTTTATTGACTGTCATGACACCATCTTTGATCGTCACAAAGCCCAGCTCTTCAAATACTTGGATCATCTTTACCAGCAAGATTTGTTGGATATTGAGATAAGCCGCCAAATCTTTGAGCTTGTAGCGAATATCAAACTCTGGAAACTGGTAAATGGTCTTATACAATTTGGCAAACTGCTCTCTAGTTCCATAACCTGTCAGATAGTAGGCCTTGTCAATGTCATTTTTGAAATAGACAGCAGAGAAGTGCTGTTCTTGAAAAATGGCCTTCAGCAAGGTAATATCCTCAGGAATAGTTTTCACAACAACCGCGTCGCTGGTCGCTAGATCTGGCACCTCTCCAGAGAAATCTAAAACTGGAACCCCTTCTGGCAAGACTGCATTCTTCCCACGAATGTTAAAGAGTTGAACACCTTCCACACGCGCATCCACCATCATCAACTGGAGGGCAGTTTGGCCATTCCATTGATTGACAGACAAGGTGACTGCTAATTCTAAGTTTTTGGTTTGAGAAAATTCTGTTGCCCATCTACCTTGTCCAAAGGCAACCACTTCAAAACTCGCCTCACCCTTGGAAATTTTTAGTTTGAGGTGGGCATTGCCTGCTCCCATAGTTCTGGCACTTTCGACCTGAAAATCCTTGATATAAAAGACAGGTTTCTGATTATCCATCCCAAAGGGTGCCAAGCGTTCAAAGCTTTTAACCGTTTCTAAACTAAGCGTCTCCAAGTCCAACTCTTCATCTAGATTTAATTTGTTCTTACCACTAGCATCTGCGCCTTTTTCACGGACATAGTCTTCCAAAACCTGAGATAAATCTGAAAGTTTCTCAACTTCCAGCGTCATTCCTGCTGCACCAGCATGGCCGCCAAAGGCGATAAAGAGGTCGCGATGGGGATCTAGGGCTTCAAAAATATCGACTGCTTCCACACTACGAGCGCTACCCTTAGCACGACCATCCTCTATATTAAGAACGATGACTGTCTGCCCCAATTCCTCTAGCAAGCGCCCAGCCACGATACCCAGAACGCCAGGATTCCAGCCTTCCTTGGCCAAAACCTGGACCTTCTTCTCAGGATCTACCATGGTCTTGGCTTCTTCATAGATAGATTGTACGATTTCCTTACGCTCTTCATTTTTCTGGTGAATCATGAGGGCAATCTCATGCGCTTCCTCATCGTCAAAGCCAGTCAGCAAATCAATGGCAGGATTGGGATCATCCAAGCGCCCCAAGGCATTTAAACGAGGAGCAATCTGGAAGCCAACCGTCTCTTCTGTCACTTCATTCGCAGCAATCCCAGCCATGTCTAGCAATTCTTGCAGACCAATGCGCTGGGTATGTCCCAACATTTCCAGACCATATTGAACCAAAATACGGTTTTCATCTGTCAGGCTCACCATATCTGCAATGGTACCGATAGCGACCAAATCAAGCAATTCCACTTGCACTTCTTCTAAAAGAGCGCAAGCTAGCTTGAAAGCCACTCCGCATCCGGCCAAATATTTGAAGGGATAATCCGCTTCTGGATGCTCAGGGTGAACAATCGCATAGGCATCTGGCAAGGTTTCCGGCATGGAATGGTGGTCGGTCACAATGACATCCACTCCCATAGACTGGGCCAATTCAATGGCTTCGTGCCCTGCAACCCCATTGTCCACTGTCACAATCAAGGAAATTCCCTCTTGCTCGATAAAGTATTTATAAACACTGGCATTGGGACCATAGCCATCGGTAAAACGATTGGGTAGGTAAACACGGCACTCAGCGCCAAGCTGTTCCAAACTTTCCTTCACAATCGAAGCTGAAGTCATACCATCCGCATCGTAGTCTCCATAGATGAGAATATTCTCCCCTTCCTCAATGGCCTGACGAATCCGTTCCACTGCCTTGTCCATATCATGGAGCAGATAGGGGTCATGTAAATCCTCTAAAGAAGGTTCTAAAAACTTCTTTAGACTTTCTTCATCCTGAATCCCTCTTTCAAATAATAAGCGAGCCACCTCAGGACCCAGTCCAGCCTTCTTGGCTATCTTTGTAAAATCCGCATCTTCAACCTGCGGGGCAAACTGCCATTCATAAGTAGGTGTTATCAAAAAGACATCCGCTCTTTCTAAGAATTCTATCGTTTCATTATAACATGATTTAGGCATTTTCTCTATCCAGATTGCTTTTTTATAACATTTTAGTGAATTTTTTTCAGATATGATTTGACAAGAACATTCTTTTGTTGTAGAATCATGTTATAAAATCTAACACAAAGGAGATCTCTCATGGCTTTAGTAGAATTTAAAAACGTCGAAAAATATTACGGAGACTATCACGCACTCTGCGACATCAATCTCCGTTTTGAAAAAGGACAAGTTGTTGTCCTGCTTGGACCTTCTGGCTCTGGGAAGTCCACTCTTATCCGTACGATCAATGGTTTGGAGGCTGTTGACAAAGGAAGTCTCCTAGTCAATGGACACCAAGTAGCAGGTGCTAGTCAGAAAGATTTAGTTCCTCTTCGTAAGGAAGTCGGCATGGTTTTTCAACATTTTAACCTTTATCCACACAAAACAGTGTTAGAAAATGTAACACTTGCACCCGTTAAAGTTCTAGGAATTGATAAAAAAGAAGCTGAAAAAACAGCCCAAAAATATCTGGAATTTGTAAATATGTGGGACAAGAAAGATTCCTATCCAGCTATGCTATCTGGTGGGCAAAAACAACGGATTGCCATTGCACGCGGACTCGCTATGCATCCAGAGCTACTTCTCTTTGATGAGCCAACATCTGCTCTTGACCCTGAAACCATCGGTGATGTTCTAGCAGTTATGCAAAAACTGGCGCATGATGGGATGAACATGATCATCGTTACCCACGAAATGGGCTTTGCCCGTGAAGTTGCGGACCGCATTATCTTTATGGCCGACGGAGAGGTTTTAGTAGATACGACAGATGTCGATGACTTTTTTGACAATCCAAGCGAACCTCGTGCCCAACAATTCCTCAGCAAAATTATCAACCACGAAAGTGACAAAGTCAAATAAGGAGGCGCCTATGAAAAAGAAATTCTTTTTATCCGCATTATTGATTAGCCTTTTTAGCCTTGCTGCTGCCAAACCAGTCCAAGCTGATACTAGCGTCGCAGACATTCAAAAAAGAGGCGAACTAGTTGTCGGTGTCAAACAAGACGTTCCTAATTTTGGCTACAAGGATCCCAAGACAGGGACTTATTCTGGTATCGAAACGGACCTGGCCAAGATGATTGCAGACGAACTCAAGGTCAAGATTCGCTACGTTCCTGTTACCGCTCAAACACGTGGACCACTCCTAGACAATGAACAGGTAGACATGGATATCGCAACCTTCACCATCACAGATGAACGTAAAAAATTATACAATTTCACCAGTCCCTACTACACGGATGCTTCTGGTTTTTTGGTCAATAAATCCGCCAACATCAAAAGTATTGAAGACCTAAACGGTAAAACCATTGGGGTTGCCCAAGGTTCCATCACCCAACGCTTGATTACTGAATTGGGTAAAAAGAAAGGTCTAACCTTTAAATTCGTTGAGCTTGGTTCTTACCCAGAATTGATTACTTCCCTTCACGCTCACCGTATTGATGCCTTTTCTGTGGACCGCTCTATCCTGTCTGGCTACATCAGCAAACGGACAGAACTACTAAATGATAGTTTCAAACCATCTGACTACGGTATCGTCACCAAGAAATCAAATACCGAGCTAAACAACTATCTTGATAGCTTGGTCACTAAATGGACCAAGGACGGTAGTTTGCAGAAACTTTATGACCGTTACAAGCTCAAACCATCTAGCCATACTGCAGATTAAGGAGGACACCCCATGACAGATTTATCATCTTGGACAGCCTATTTTCAGGATTTTGGACAATTTTTCAATGGTTTCCTCTTCACTCTTGCCCTAGCGATTGGTTCCTTTATCCTCGCCATGGTTTTGGGCATCTTCTTTGGAGCCATGTCAACCAGCAAACGCCCATTCTTGCGCGTTTTGGCTCGTATTTTTGTCGAATTTTACCAAAATACTCCCCTCTTGGTGCAGTTTGTCATCGTCTTTTATGGTTTACCTCTTATCAGTGACCACACCATCATGATTCCGATTTATTGGACAGCCGTTCTCTGCGTGGGACTCTATCACGGCGCCTATATTGCTGAGGTTATTCGTTCAGGGATTCAGTCTATTCCTAGTGGTCAGATGGAGGCCGCCTTGTCGCAAGGTTTTACCTATATCAGTGCCATGCGCTTGATTATCTTGCCTCAGGCCTTCCGTATCATTCTCCCACCTTTGACCAACCAAATCGTTAACCTTATCAAGAACACCTCTACAGTTGCCATCATCTCTGGAGTAGACTTGATGTTTGTGACCAAGTCTTGGTCGGCCCTCAACGGAAACTATATCCCAGCCTTTTTAGGTGCTGCTCTTCTCTACTTTGCCCTATGCTTCCCTGTTGCCCAGTTTGGTCGCAAGATGGAGCAAGCCAACAAAAAAGCCTATTCACTTTAGGAGGTTACTATGGAATCTATTTTAGAAGTTTTGACCCCAGATAACCTAATCTTTATCTTTAAAGGATTTGGCTTGACCCTCTACATTTCTCTAATTGCTATCGTCCTATCAACCCTTATCGGAACAGTACTAGCCGTCATGAGAAATGGGAAAAATCCTATCTTACGGATCATCTCCAGCATTTATATCGAGTTTGTACGTAACGTTCCCAACCTCCTCTGGATTTTCACCATCTTTTTGGTGTTTAAGATGAAGTCCACACCAGCAGGTATTACAGCCTTTACCCTCTTTACCTCAGCAGCCTTGGCTGAGATTATCCGGGGCGGTCTCAATGCCGTGGACAAGGGCCAGTACGAAGCAGGAATGTCGCAAGGTTTTACCTCTGTGCAAATCCTCTACCACATCATTCTCCCACAAGCGATCCGTAAAATGCTGCCAGCTATCATTTCTCAGTTTGTAACTGTAATCAAGGATACCAGTCTTCTCTACTCTGTTATCGCCCTACAAGAACTCTTTGGCGCCAGCCAAATTCTCATGGGACGCTATTTTGAACCAGAGCAGGTCTTCAGTCTTTATATCCTGATTGCCTTGATTTACTTTATCTTTAACTTTGCCATTTCTAGCCTGTCTCATAAGCTAGCAAAACGTTGGCAACAAGCTGCAGAATAAAAAAGAAATGTGAACTCAAAACAAGGGTTCACATTTTTTGCTATAAATGAAAAAGAGTAACTCAATGCTATGCAAACGTTTTACTTTTTGGTAAAATGACTTTAAAACCATAAAGCAAGGAGAAAAATCATGATCCACGAACTTTGCAAAGAATTCTCTCAACTGGAACAAGTAGAAGCTATTGCTCTTGGTGGCTCTCGTGCAGGACAAGCCTACGATCAAAACTCTGATTATGACGTTTATGTCTATCTCAACTCTCCTATTGATGAGGCGAATCGCCTAAAAATTTTGAGTAAATACTGCTCCTATATGGAAATTGGAAACCAGTTTTGGGAGTTAGAGGACGACTGTGTACTAAACAACGGTATCGAAATCGAGTTGATTTATCGTTCGATGGAGTCGTTTGAACAGGAATTGAACTCAACCGTTTTTCAGCATCAAGCCCAAAACTCTTATACAACCTGTATGTGGCACAATCTACTCCACAGCAAGATTGTATACGATCCGAATGGAAACTATGCTTCGCTCCAAAGAACCTACCAGATTCCCTATCCACAGGAACTCAAAAAGCATATCATTGAAAGGCAGCTCCTTTTGCTAGAACAAGCCATGCCTGCCTTCTCTCACCAAATAGAAAAAGCTATCAAACGCCAAGATCTTCTCAGTATGAATCATCGTACGAGTGAGTTTTTTGCTTCCTACTTTGACTTGTTATTTGCGCTCAATGAGCAAACCCATCCTGGTGAAAAACGAATGTTGGAGTACACAAAGACCAATTGTACACTCCTCCCTAAGCAATTTGAAGAAACTATTCGCAAGTATTTCCAACTACTCTATCAACCACAACAAGGAGAACAAGCGATCGTAACCTTGCAAACTATCCTGAAGGAACTAAAAGCCATTTTGCCATAGACCAAAAAGAAAATGTGAACCTCTGTTGCTGTTCACATTTTTCTTTATAGTTTACCGTAAAGCATCTAGTACACTTTACCACAATTCTTCTTGCCCAACCTATAAAAAGAGCGGCAATAGAAAAAGAGAACCTTAGTCCTCTTACTTAGACAGTTTATTCTGAGCATCTGCCACAACCTGAGCCAGACTTGTCTGACGCAGTTGGTTTTCCATAGCTGCTTGAACATCGAACAGTTTTTGGTCCAAGACCGCATGAATATTAGCACCAATTGGGCAATTAGGATTTGGATTGTCATGGAAACTAAAGAGCTTACCGGATTTTCCTAAACACTCCACAGCTTGGTAGACATCCAACAAACTGATCTCTTGAAGGTCTTTTATTATCTCAGTTCCTCCCGTACCACGAGCAACTGAGATCAACCCTGCTTTTTTGAGTTGCGATAAAGTCTTACGGATAATGACTGGATTAACTCCGACACTAGCCGCAAGAAAATCACTGGTTACCTTGCTGTCTGTATCCTGCATTGCAATAATAATCATCATATGAGTCGCAATTGTAAATCGGCTTGAAATTTGCATCTTCTTCTCCTTTCATTGATATTTTATTCATCTTTTCCCGTATAAACATTATACCTTTTTTGCTTATCCTGTCAAATATTAACAAATGATTACCTTCTCCATGCAAAAAGTCCTGTATCCCTCTTGGTACCCAGAACAGCGGAGGACATACAAAGACTTATTTTTTATGCAATTTTACGGACAATCCCTTTTGTTTTATGACTTGACCAAACCGAGCTGATAGACACCCCAGCACCAACTAAGGTAAACACAGCTAACATAGCTAGATTATAAAAATAGTTATCTGGGAAATCACCGCTAAAGATTAATTGATTCACCACTCGGAAAGCAAAGGCAAACTCAACCCCTAGTTTGGCAACAACTTCCATTGCCAAATCAATTTGATTCACTAGAAAGACAGTAATCACCATCCAAATAGAGGAAATCACAATCCCCTTTCGAGATACCTTTCTTCCAAGGATTTCATATCCTTTAATGGTACAAATCCCCAGAACAATACCCGCTACCATAGCTACATAACCTAGACGAGCGATAAATAGAGCAACTGCTCCACCAATCAAGGCTCCCAGCAAGGCACCAACTGCTCCAAGAAGAACATTTTCCTTTTTATTTTGATAAGAATCCACCTCGATTTGAAGATTGCTCTTCAGCAATTGATAGCTTTCCTCGTTGATAAGGAAAATTGAATCACCTAATTGATAGAGACCAACGGGGCCTTCCTGACCACTGTAGGCACACACTTGGACGAAATGATGGGTTTCAAGGAATGCAACGAGGTCTGTTATGAGCGTCTGTAACTTTTCAATTGTTTTTGATTTGCGCATGGCACCTTTTACGACAAAAGAAACAAGGTACTGATTGATAGACAAGGTCGACAAGTTTGGAAGAGATTCACTCTTAAACTCATCCCAAACCAATTCGTTTTCTTCTGAATCCGCAGGATTGCCATTCAAACTCACACTGACACAAAGTCGAAACTGATTTTTCACGTCAGTTTCTTGCAGGAATAATAAATAGCCTGACTGCGTGCCATAAATACTACGCGAATCTTCGTCAAATTGCAAGCCCAACTCCGAGGCAATAGCGTGTAACTCTTCTGGTTTCATTATCTGTCTCCTCTTATTTTGAATATCAATTAGTATGAGATTCAAATTAGTTATATTCCGTTATTCTAACATAAATTTGAGAAGCCGTCAATTCGTATCCAGTTCGACTTATCGCGAAACAGCAGTCACTAGACTATCTGATTTCTAGCTAGAAGTTCTCTTAAAACCAATCTTTCTTGTCTCTTTCCATCCAAAGTTCAACATCCTGATCATAACCTTCTTGTTCACTAATCTGACCTAACAGTTCGTGATTATGAGTATGGTGAATCCCATTTACCAAACTTTCATAGTAGACCTGGAAATAGGGGAGCTTCAAATCCTTAGCCAACTGCAATTCAGCTTCCACATCATAATCCACTCGACGAAAATCAACATCAGACAAACCTGCTTCATCAAACTCTAAGATCATATACTGGGCCCGCAGGTCCTTACGCAACCACGCATCTAAAAAGAAGGGTTGCCCAATCGAACCTGGATTAAGAATCAACTGTCCATCACTTCCATAACGAAGCAACTGTTGGTGAATATGGCCATATACTGCGATAGAGGCGTGTGGATTCGTCACCAATCTATCAAAATCTTCTTGTTTTCCCGTATGAATCAACTCTCTACCCCAGTTTTTATCAGGGAGATGGTGAGTGATTCCTACCTTCAAATCACCAAACTGACGATGAACTTGCATAGGTTGATTATTGAGATCTTCGATTTCTTCAGGGCTGATCTCCTCTAAGATGTACTGACTTTGACGCAGGAGATAACGATGGCTCGCTTTTGTAGGATCTAACTTGCGATGCAGGCCTCGCCAGAGACTATTTTCCCAATTTCCCAGCACTCTTACTGTAATAGGCAAGCTAGCTAATAGGTCCAATATCCTTCTACGTCCTGTTCCTGGCATCAGAATATCCCCTAAAAGCCAGTATTGGTCTACCTCTGCCACTTTAGCATCAGCCAGAACAGCTTCCAAAGCTGTCGTATTTCCATGTATGTCTGAAAGAACTGCTATTTTGGTCATTCTTTCTCCTTACCCTTTTACTTCTTTTGTTAGTATTATAACAGAAAACACTCGAAAAGATCACTATCACTGATCAATGGATTAAATTGTAAGAGCCTCCAAATCGTGCTATACTATAAGTAGAGATTTCCCCTTCATTTAGGATTATGTGGTCTACAATATCTCTCAATTTTTCCAGATTGGAGGACTATTGCCATGCGGAATTATCTTAAGTATATCCCATACTACCTTGTCACTTTCTTTTTTTACTGGCCACTCTATGAGCTATTCTCACTACTCATCTCTGACCCATATACACTGAAGGGACTGTACATTTACAACATCATCCTCTTTTCACCTCTGGTAACCTTTATCGTATCGCTACTTTATAGCTATCGATTTCATTTCTCACTGTGGTGGTTACTCAGCATTGGTCTGCTCTATTGCTTTACCATCATCACCTTTGGCGAATTCATCCTGCTTTACTTCCTAGCCTATGAGCTCTTTGCCCTACTTGGGTTGGTTTCTGGTGCGGGGATCAAGCATCTCTTCCAGCGAGCGAAAAACAAAAAAATTATACAAAAACCTTGAAAATTCTCGCAATCATGCTATAATAATGCATAGAGACAAGTCACTTAGTCCCTTTCTACCAGAGAGTGCGTGGTTGCTGGAAACGCATAGAAAGCCTAAACTGATACTACTCTACTGACTTTTATGCAAACATAAAACGGTGGCCACGTTAAAGCCAATCAGAGGTGTCCCTCTTTTTTGAGGAACATGAATGAAGGTGGAACCACGTTGCGACGTCCTTTCGAGGATGTCGTTTTTTGTTTGGTCAGAA
This sequence comes from Streptococcus sp. HMSC066F01, assembly GCF_001837335.1. Taxonomy (GTDB): domain Bacteria; phylum Bacillota; class Bacilli; order Lactobacillales; family Streptococcaceae; genus Streptococcus; species Streptococcus oralis_S. The sequence goes on along the minus strand of NZ_KV832118.1, from coordinate 207,520 downwards.
GGAGGAAGAACGATGCTTTATATGATTGGCGGATCGCCTTGTAGTGGAAAGTCAACAATTGCCTCACTTCTTGCTAGACAGTATCAACTACTTCATATCAAACTGGATGATTTGGTAGAAGAGATGATGAGTCAAGCAAGTGCAGACTCACAGCCAATTTGCCTTCTTAGGAAGGATAGAAATCCAGAACAAATCTGGATGAGAAAGCCAGAAGAGATGGCAGATGAAGAATGGTGCTTTTATGAAGAGATTTTTCCTTATGTAAAATCTTACTTGATAAAAAATCAAAACAGACCTCTCTTGGTGGAGGGAGCAGGACTTTTGCCTCACTTGGTAAAGGAGCTTGAATGTCAAGCGTCTTCCTATCTATGCTTGACTCCGACAGCTGATTTTCAAAAAAAGCATTATATACAGAGAGAATGGGTTCCTTATGTCTTAGAGGGTACAACCAACCCTGAGCAAGCTTTTGAAAACTGGATGCAACGAGACATTCTTTTCGCTCAAATGGTTCGTAAGGAAGCGGTGAGATTAGGCTATCCTAGCCTCATAACAGATGGCAGTCAATCAGAGAATCAGACTACGGAAGAAGTTGCTCGGCTCTTAAAATTGTCCAACAAAAATAGAATAAATATTTAAGGAGAAAACTATGATTAAGATTACTTTCCCAGATGGCGCTGTTCGTGAATTCGAATCTGGCGTTACTACTTTTGAAATTGCCCAATCTATCAGCAATTCCCTAGCTAAAAAAGCCTTGGCTGGTAAATTCAACGGCAAACTCATCGACACGACTCGTGCTATCACTGAAGATGGAAGCATCGAAATTGTGACACCTGATCACGAAGATGCCCTTCCAATCTTGCGTCACTCAGCTGCCCACTTGTTTGCCCAAGCAGCTCGTCGCCTCTTCCCAGACATTCACTTGGGAGTTGGTCCTGCTATTGAAGATGGCTTCTACTACGATACCGACAATACTGCTGGTCAAATCTCTAATGAAGACCTACCACGTATCGAAGAAGAAATGCAAAAAATCGTTAAAGAAAACTTCCCATCTATCCGCGAGGAAGTCACCAAAGAAGAGGCACGTGAAATCTTCAAGAACGACCCTTACAAGTTGGAATTGATCGAAGAACACTCTGAGGACGAAGGTGGGTTGACTATCTACCGTCAGGGTGAATACGTAGACCTTTGCCGTGGCCCTCACGTCCCATCAACAGGCCGCATCCAAATCTTCCACCTTCTCCATGTAGCAGGTGCTTACTGGCGTGGAAATAGCGACAACGCTATGATGCAACGTATCTATGGTACAGCTTGGTTTGACAAGAAAGACTTGAAAAACTACCTCCAAATGCGTGAAGAAGCTAAAGAACGCGATCACCGTAAACTTGGTAAAGAGCTTGACCTCTTCATGATTTCTCAAGAAGTCGGACAAGGACTTCCATTCTGGTTGCCAAACGGTGCGACGATCCGTCGTGAATTGGAACGCTATATTGTCGATAAGGAGTTGGCTTCCGGCTACCAACACGTTTATACTCCGCCGTTGGCTTCTGTAGAGCTTTACAAGACTTCTGGTCACTGGGATCACTACCAAGAAGACATGTTCCCAACCATGGACATGGGAGACGGTGAAGAGTTTGTCCTTCGTCCAATGAACTGTCCACACCACATCCAAGTCTTCAAACACCATGTTCATTCTTACCGTGAGTTGCCAATCCGTATCGCCGAAATTGGGATGATGCACCGTTACGAAAAATCTGGTGCCCTCACTGGTCTTCAGCGTGTGCGTGAAATGTCTCTCAACGACGGTCACCTATTCGTTACTCCAGAACAAATCCAAGAAGAATTCCAACGTGCCCTTCAGTTGATTATCGATGTTTATGAAGACTTCAACTTGACTGAATACCGCTTCCGCCTCTCTCTTCGTGACCCTCAAGATACTCACAAGTACTTTGATAACGATGAGATGTGGGAAAATGCCCAAACCATGCTTCGTGCAGCCCTTGATGAAATGGGTGTTGACTACTTTGAAGCCGAAGGCGAAGCAGCCTTCTACGGACCAAAATTGGATATTCAGGTTAAGACAGCCCTTGGAAAAGAAGAAACCCTTTCGACTATCCAGCTTGACTTCTTGCTCCCAGAACGCTTCGACCTCAAATACATTGGGGCTGATGGTGAAGAACACCGTCCAGTTATGATTCACCGTGGTGTTATCTCAACTATGGAACGCTTCACAGCTATCTTGATTGAGAACTACAAGGGTGCCTTCCCAACATGGCTTGCGCCACACCAAGTAACTCTCATCCCAGTATCTAACGAGAAACATGTGGACTACGCTTGGGAAGTGGCTAAGAAGCTCCGTGACCGTGGTGTCCGTGCAGATGTAGATGAACGGAACGAAAAAATGCAATTCAAGATCCGTGCATCACAAACTAGCAAGATTCCTTACCAATTGATCGTTGGTGACAAGGAAATGGAAGACGGAACTGTCAACGTTCGTCGCTATGGCCAAAAAGAAACGCAAACTGTATCTGTTAATGAATTTGTTGAAGCGATTCTTGCAGATATTGCTAACAAATCTCGTGTTGAGAAATAAAACGTTTAACCTGGGATAAGAATTCCAGCTACCTAAAAAAGAGGTTGGGACAAAAGATCCCGACCTCACTTTTTATTAGCAATTAAACTTTGACGCGGTAGCTGATTGAACTTTTTGTTCGTCTTTTAGACTCCAAAAAGCTCCTAATCATCCTCGCGGGGCTGGGACTACGAAATCGAGACTTTGTCTATCGATTTCTGTCCCACCGCCTTTTTATATTTTGTTTTACCTGAGCTAGTAGTGATTGGTCAAACCACCACAAATGATATTCTCATCAACAATCCTTTCTATCCATTAACTTTTGGATATAGGATATCCTCCCAAGATTTGCTTCCATGAGTTAGATAAGTTGACTATCCTCAGTCCTTGTCTGCCTCAATTTCTTTTACGATGTCATCTTGTGAATCTTTTTCAGAGAGTTTTTGATCGATATACTTGTCAATGTTTTCGTAAAATTCCTTAATCGTCTCACTATCTAATTTTGCCGAATTGTTGAATTGCTTGACTTTCAATTGAACAGATTGAATACCGTAAGAGGCTTGTTTTTGGCGAATGGTTTCTAATTCTTCTTCTGAAATCGGACCTCCAACAACCGTCAAGACCAATTCATTATTACTTGACTTGTAGACTTGATTAATGACCGTATGATTGGCGAACTCATTTTCTACAAACTGTTTGATCCCTTCTTTTCGCGCTTGATCCATCGTCAGAGTGACTGCTGAATAACTGGCTGGAAGAACCAATAATACAATCAAGGATATCAAGCCAATTTTCATTTTAATGTTTAGCTCTTTAAATGAACTTAAGGGAGATTTTCTCATCAAAATTCTTGTTCCAATAATGTTGGCTAGCATGATAAAGACACAGTTGATCAAGAAAAGATAGAGAGCCCCAAATAAAAATCGTACATTTCCGTTAGCTAAACCATATCCTGCAGTACAGATAGGTGGCATCAGAGCTGTTGCAATGGCTACTCCTGGCACGATATTGTTTGCTTCTTTTTTCCTTGAACCAATGAACCCTGCTATCCCACCAGCAATAGCAATGAGAACATCCCAAATGGTTGGAGAGGTTCGTGCAATCAACTCGCTACTTGCATAAGATAAGGGAGACATCCAGAAATACAAAGTCGAGACAAGCAAACTGACCAATACTTGAGTAAGTAAAACCTGTAGAGATTGCTTGATTAAACGCGTATCAAAAATAGCTAAACCGAATCCCAGTCCAACAATCGGTGTCATAAGAGGGGAAATCAGCATGGCTCCAATAACGACTGCTGTTGAATTCATATTTAGACCTATAGAGGCAATAAAAATCGAACACATCAAAATCAGTGTATCTCTTAATCGAACATGAAGGTCATCATATAGTTTCTCGCGGAATTCACGTGTTGAATAGTTTCCGGACATTGGTTACTCCTTTTATTTCATATAATCTTGTTTCTACATGGATGATGGTAGCGAGACTTCTGTCCAAACTGACATGTTTTTAATTCTTACCTGTGATTCTTTTGAACATTATCTTTTAAATATCCATCAGTCCATCCTACATATTATATCAAAAAATTTACAATCTTTCTCTGAGCAAATCCATCAGTTTAAAAAATTTTTATATCCTTATCCGAAGAAGAAAAACGATATCTCCTCTGAAAGTAGATACCGTTTTAATGTTTAAAGATGATTGGTGTCTTCGCCAATCCATTGCTTCATTTTTATTTTCAAACTGAAGCCATAGAACCCAAACGTGATGATGGTTAGAAGAAACCCCTTGATCCAGTTGCCGAATAGTTGTGTTCCAGTCCCGTCAAAGTATAGACGTTACCCATCCACTACCGTGTGTTTGGTTTTCAATTTTGCATCATGCAAACCGCCCAAGGTGTTACGATTCCCAAGTTAAGCCCGAAAATTATAGCTACTAAGATAGAGTATCCAATATAATCTATGATTCCTCCGTCAAAATAACTTTCTTTCATGTTTGCATCTTTTATTTTTTTACTATATTCTAGTCGTTTCCTAGTGTAACATTTTTTACATCTGGACAATCTTACGGTAACTTCTAGACGTTATCATGAAAATAGAGATATAGACTAGAACAAAAATTCCACAGATGGATAAGGTTATCATCAACTATGCTTACTCAATCATCAGATTCCTATTGGAAAATTTGATGCGAACGCTTGTTCCTATCCCAACCTCAGACTCGATACGAATCTGATGGCCAAGTTCTTCAGAAATTTTCTTGGATAGGTAGAGTCCAAGTCCAGATGACTGCTGGGTCAGACGGCCATTGTAGCCTGAAAAACCACGTTCAAAGACTCGGAGCACATCGCTGTTTTTTATCCCGATTCCCGTATCCTTGATGCAGAGCTCCTGGCCTTCCATATAAATCTCTAGCCCACCTTCCTTAGTGTACTTGAGACTGTTTGAGAGGATTTGTTCAATGACGACCAACAACCACTTCTTATCGGTCACGATAATTTTGTCAAGGTCATGGAGATTGACCGTCAGTCCCTTTTGGATAAAGAAAAGTGCGTACTTACGAACCATATCCTTGACCAAGTCCTCCACTTGAACCTTTTCAAAGACCAAGTCATCGTGAAAACTCTCTAAACGCAGGTACTGTAAAACCAGATTGGTATAGGAGTCAATCTTGAAAATTTCCTGTTCCAACTGCTGTTTGACCTCCCGATCAGAGACTTCTGCTACCAAAAGGCGACTAGCAGCAATGGGGGTCTTGATCTGGTGAACCCACAAGGTATAGTAATCAAGCAAATCCGTCAGCTTGCTTTGGGCTTCCGACTTCTTTTGATACAATTCAGACTCTCGCTCTTCGAGTTTCTCTGCCAGCGCACATTCCAGAGGAGACTTGGGATCTCTCTCAGCATAGAGTACTTCCTGCCGGTAAACCTGAGCTTCTGCAAATATATCCCAAGCCAAAAATAATAAGGTCAAAAAACTACTGAGCAGAAAGAAATAAAGAAAATAAGTTCCTAGACTAGCAAATAAAAACTGAAAGAGAAGGACGAGAAAGCCTAATGAAAAAATATAGGTAAAAACGCGACTGCGAGAGCGCAGATAGGCTAGAAAAAATGATTTCCAATCAAGCATGTTTCAGTCCGTATCCTATCCCTTTCTTGGTTTCGATAAAGCCAGCTAATCCTTGTTCCTCAAGCTTTTTGCGCAAACGAGCCACATTAACAGACAGGGTATTGTCGTCGATGAAAAAGTCGCTGTTCCAGAGCTCCCGCATCAGGTCATCACGGGCTACGATATTACCCGCATGTTCAAACAAAACTCGCAAAATTTGAAATTCATTCTTGGTTAAGCTCAGGATTTCACCCTGATAGTGCAGGTCCATAGACTTGGTATTGAGGATAACACCCGCATACTCTAGCAAACTTTCATCTCGTCCAAACTCATAGGAACGGCGCAACAAACCCTGAACCTTAGCCAATAGAACCTGCTGGTCAAAAGGCTTGGTCACAAAGTCATCCGCTCCCATATTGATCGCCATGACGATATCCATAGCCTGATCTCTTGAAGACAGAAACATGATAGGTACCTTGGAAATCTTGCGAATCTCCTGGCACCAGTGATAACCATTAAAAAGAGGCAGACCAATATCCATGAGGACCAGATGAGGTGCCGACTGGACAAATAAACTCAACACTTCCATAAAGTCTTCTACCAAAACGACTTCAAATCCCCACTCGGAGAGCAATTTCCCAACTTGTTGCCGAATGACTTGATCATCTTCTACTAGTAAAATCTTGTGCATGCGCTCCTCCTTTTTCTATTATTATAACAGATTTTCTAATTGGATAAAACGCAAACCTGTATTTGAATCAGCACTCTAGTCAAATAGTAAAAGCCAGCAAGCCTACTAGCTAATTCTATGTAAATATGATAGGATAAACATAGAGAAAGGAGCTTTTATGGCCAATATTTTTGACTACTTGAATGATGTAGCATACGATTCCTTTTATGACCTCCCCGTGAACGAGTTAGATGTTCTTGCCTTGACTGAATTAACCTATCTTCCTTTTGATGATTTAGTCGCTCAAGAACCAAAGCGTCTCATAGATCTAGCACCTCAAATCCCTAGAGAAACGACTATGTTGACCAATAAGAACCGCCTCCAGTTGTTGGATCAACTCTCTCAACACAAGCGGTTTAAAAATTGCAAGCTCTCAAACTTTATCAATGATATTGATCCTGAACTACAAAAGCAATTTGCGGCTATGACCTACCGCCTCACTCTCGATACTTATTTGCTTGTTTTTCGTGGGACGGATGATAGTATCATCGGTTGGAAAGAAGATTTCCATATGACCTATATGAAGGAAATTCCAGCTCAAAAACACGCCCTTCAGTATTTACAGGACTTTTTTGCTCAACATCCTAACCAAAAGGTTATCCTAGCAGGACACTCAAAGGGGGGCAATTTAGCTGTCTATGCTGCTAGTCAACTCGACCCACTTTTACAAAAAAACATTGTCGCCGTCTATACTTTTGATGCGCCTGGACTTCACAAGGAACTGACCGAAACAGCTGGCTATCAAAACATGATGGAAAGAACAAAAGTATTTGTCCCACAAGGTTCTATCATCGGAATGATGCTGGAAATCCCTGATAAGAAAATCGTCGTTCGAAGCACTGCTTTAGGTGGTCTTGCCCAGCACGACACCTTTAGTTGGCAGGTTGAAGACAAACACTTTGTCCAACTGGATGAGACCAATAGTGACAGTCAGCAAGTCGATACTACTTTCAAGGAATGGGTTGAGACGGTCCCTGATACGGAACTGCAGCTCTACTTCGACCTCTTTTTCGGAATCATTCTTGATGCAGGCATCTCCTCTATCAACGATCTTTCTTCCTTCAAGGTCATTGAACACATTCACCATCTCTTTGTCCAAGCTCAATCCCTCACTCCCGAAGAAAGAGAAACCATGGGACGCCTGACCCAACTCTTGATCGACACCCGCTACCAAGCTTGGAAAAATCGTTAAGGTAGGAAAAAGACCTTCTGATACCCTAAGCCCTCTCTTCTGTGTTATACTGATATCAGTACATTCTTTGAGATTGGAGCCAGTATGAAAATCCATAAAACTGTAAACCCTGTTGCCTATGAAAACACCTACTACATAGAGGGAGACCAACACCTGATTGTGGTCGACCCTGGTAGCCATTGGGAAGCTATTCGCAAAACTATCGAGAAAATCAACAAACCCGTCTGTGCGATTCTCCTGACCCACACCCACTACGACCATATTATGAGTCTTGACTTGGTCAGAGATACTTTTGGAAATCCCCCAGTCTACGTCGCAGAAAGTGAAGCCAGCTGGCTCTACACTCCTGTAGACAATCTCTCTGGCCTCCCACGGCACGACGATATGGAGGATGTCGTCTGCAAACCAGCTGAGCACACCTATGTCTTTGACGAGGAATACCAGATCGAAGAGTTCCGTTTTACGGTATTGCCAACACCTGGCCACTCTATCGGTGGTGTTTCTCTGGTTTTTCCTGATGCCCATCTAGTCTTAACAGGAGATGCTCTATTCCGCGAAACCATCGGACGGACAGACCTTCCTACAGGTAGCATGGAACAACTCCTCCATAGTGTCCAGACTCAACTCTTCACTCTTCCTAACTACGATGTCTATCCAGGGCATGGTCCAGCTACAACCATCGCTCACGAAAAGACCTTTAATCCCTTTTTCTAGCAAGCAAAAAACCAAGGATTTTCTCCTTGGTTTTTGTATTACCAAATAATCACACGATCCTCTGGTGAACGCCACATACCGTCGCCTTCTTTGACATCATAAGTTGTAAAGAAGTCATCGAAGTTTGGTACTTGGACATTGACACGGAGTTTAGCAGGCGCGTGGACATCGACACTGGCCATGAGTTTCATCAACTCCGGTCGGCCTTTCATACGCCAGATGCGAGCAAAGTTGCGGAAGAATTCTTCGGCAGAGAAGTCTGGCTCTCTCTTAGCTGCTTCAAGGGCTGCAGCGATTCCTCCTAAGTCGGCAACGTTTTCTGATACGGTTAGTTTCCCGTTGATTCTTGCTCCGTAGGATTCTTGACCATCAAACTGGTCGATAACTTTCTGAGTTTTTTCTTTGAAAGCAGCATAGTCATTCTCAGTCCACCAGTCTTTGAGACTACCATTTTCATCAAAGGAAGCTCCGTTAGTATCAAAGGCGTGGGAAATTTCATGGGCAATAACTGCCCCAATACCACCATAGTTCGCTGAAGACGACTGATGCAAGTCATAGAATGGCGCCTGTAAAATAGCAGCCGGAAAGACAATCAAGTTCTTTTGTGGATTGTAGTAGGCATTGACCATATGTGCTGGCATTCCCCACTCCTTGTAGTCAACCGGCTGGTTCCACTTGCTCCAACTATGCTTGATTTCCACACGCGCAAAGGCTAAAGCATTCTCAAAGAGGCTGGCAGTTTCATCCACTACTTTGTCTTTGTAGCGGGCTGGCAATTCCTCTGGATAACCAATATAAGGCTTGATGACATTGAGTTTGACAATGGCCTTGTCACGCGTTTCAGGTGTGAGCCAGTCATTCTTAGCCAAACGCTCCTTATAAACATCGATCATAGTCGCCACTTTTTTCTCTACGTCCGCCTTGGCTTCTGGGGAGAATTTTTCATGCGCATACCAGAGACCAAGGGCTTGCTTAAAGGGACCTTGGGCCAAGTGATAGGCTGCCTTGACCTTGTCCTGAGCTTCTGGAACACCTGAAAGGGCACGTCCGTATGCACCTGACAAGACACGAATCTCATCTGTCAAATAGCTAGTAGACAGATTCACCACAGCCAAAATCAAGGTTGCCTTAAGCAAAGGCCATGCTTCTTCACTATAGAATTGGTCTGCCGCTTGCCAGAAACGTTCTTCATCTACGATAACCTTGTCAGGCACTTGTCCAAGAACAGCTTGGAAGAAGTCATCTAGAGGTAGGGCAGGGGCAAATTTCTTGAAATCTTCATAAGCGTATGGATGATAGAGTTTGGCATATTCTGAACTTTCTTCGTTTGAAAGAACCACTGCTGCGATACGATGGTCCAATTCCAATCTCTTCTCTAGCAAATCTGCAATTTCCTCATCTGAAAAATCGTAGGCTTTGAGAAGATTTGCGCTACTTTCCTTCCAAAGCGTCAAGAGCTCCTCACGTTGAGGGTGGTCCTCAGCATAGTAGGTTGTATCTGGCAAAATCGTCCCTGGAGCGCTGGCCCAGAGAACATTGGTTCTGGCATCCATAAAGTCTGGTGATACACCAAATGGAAGGAAGTTTGGTTTACCAGCTAGTTCAAACTCTGCCAGTTTGCTGGTAAAATCTTCAAAACTCTCCAAGTCTTGGTATTCCTTGAGCATTGGCAAAACGGGCTTGATCCCATCTGCTTCTCTCTTGTCAAAATCACGTACCATACGATGGTACTTAACAAAGTTTGCGAGGATAGCATCCTCTGGAACCTCTTCACCCGCCAACCACTTGTCCGTAGTCGCCAGCATCAACTCTTCTATTTCCTCATCAAGGTCAATAAAACCACCTGTTCGAGATTTATCAGCTGGAATGACAGCTGTTTTTTCCCATTCGCCATTGATTGCATCATAAAAATCATCTTGATAACGTGTCATCTTGTTCTCGCTTTCATTTTTCACTTATTCCTAGCTTAGCAAAAAAATCTAGGGAATGCAATCAAAAATAAATTTCCTGTATCTTTCATTTTATTGTTATTATTTTAATTTTTCCAAAAATTAACTTGACTTAATTTTTTTTTTAAGGTATATTAAAAGATAGGAGGAATACAACTGTATGATACGTATCGAAAACCTCAGTGTCTCCTACAAAGAAACGTTGGCACTAAAGGATATTTCACTAGTGCTCCAAGGACCAACTATTACCGGAATTATTGGTCCAAATGGTGCTGGAAAATCAACTTTATTAAAAAGTATGTTGGGAATTATCCCACATGAAGGTCAGGCCTTTCTCGATGACAAAGAAGTCAAAAAATCTTTACATCGAGTTGCTTATGTCGAGCAAAAAATCCATATCGACTACAATTTCCCTATCAAAGTCAAGGAATGTGTCTCACTGGGACTCTATCCATCTATCCCGCTCTTTCACACTTTAAAGGCCAGCCACTGGAAAAAAGTGGCGGATGCACTTGAAATCGTTGGACTCTCAGACTATGCTGAACGCCAAATCAGTCAGCTCTCAGGAGGACAATTCCAACGTGTTTTGATTGCCCGCTGCTTAGTGCAGGAAGCTGACTACATCTTTTTAGATGAGCCTTTTGTTGGGATTGACTCGATCAGTGAAGAGATTATCATGAATACGCTGAGAGATCTTAAAAAAGCTGGTAAAACCGTTCTCATCGTCCATCATGACCTCAGTAAAGTTCCCCAATATTTCGACCAAGTTTTACTTCTCAATCGAGAATTGGTAGCTATTGGTCCAACTGAAGAAACCTTTACCGAAGCCAATCTCAAAAAAGCTTATGGTAGCAAACTCTTCTTTAATGGAGGTGACCTATGATAGCCGAATTTATCAATGGATTGCAAAATTTCCATTTCCTACAAAACGCCCTGATAACAGCTATAGTCATCGGAGTCGTTGCTGGAGCCGTGGGATGTTTTATCATCCTACGCGGAATGTCTCTCATGGGGGATGCCATCTCTCACGCAGTTTTGCCCGGCGTAGCCCTTTCCTTTATCCTGGGAATTGATTTCTTTATCGGAGCGATCATCTTTGGATTGATGGCTTCCATCATCATTACCTACATCAAGGGAAACTCTATCATCAAGAGTGACACTGCCATTGGTATTACCTTTTCATCTTTCTTAGCCTTAGGTGTCATCTTGATTAGTGTTGCAAAGAGTTCGACAGACCTCTTTCATATCCTTTTTGGGAATATCCTCGCTGTCCAAGATACGGACATGTGGATTACCATTGGTGTGGGGGCATTGATTCTCTTGATTATCGGGATTTTCTTTAAACAACTATTGATTACATCCTTTGACGAGCTTTTGGCTAAAGCCATGGGAATGCCCGTCAATTTCTACCACTATCTGCTCATGGTGCTCTTGACCCTTGTGTCCGTCACCGCCATGCAAAGTGTTGGAACTATTCTTATCGTGGCCATGCTGATCACCCCAGCTGCGACGGCTTATCTCTATGCTAATAGCCTAAAGAGCATGATTTTCCTTTCATCAGGCCTAGGAGCTCTGGCTTCTGTTGTAGGGCTCTTTATCGGCTATAGTTTCAATCTCGCAGCAGGATCGAGCATCGTGCTCACATCCGCCAGCTTCTTTTTAATCAGTTTCTTTATCTCTCCTAAGCAACGATACTTGAAACTAAAAAATAAAAAAATCAATAAATAAGGGGAAACCCTTCTGGAGGAATCTAATGAAAAAATTAGGTACATTGCTCGTTCTTTTTCTTTCTATCATTGGATTAGCTGCCTGTGCTAGTGGGAAAAAAGATGCACCATCTACAAACCAAAAGCTGAAGGTTGTAGCGACTAACTCTATCATCGCTGATATTACTAAAAATATCGCTGGTGACAAGATTGATCTTCACAGTATCGTTCCTGTTGGTCAAGACCCACACGAGTACGAACCACTTCCTGAAGACGTTAAGAAAACATCTCAAGCTGATTTGATTTTCTATAACGGTATCAACCTTGAAACTGGTGGCAATGCTTGGTTTACCAAATTAGTAGAAAATGCCAAGAAAACTGAGAACAAGGACTACTTTGCAGTTAGTGACGGCGTAGATATCATCTACCTTGAAGGTCAAAACGAGAAAGGCAAAGAAGACCCACACGCTTGGCTCAACCTTGAAAATGGGATGATTTATGCTAAAAATATCGCTAAACAGCTAATCGCTAAGGATCCTAGCAACAAGGAATTCTACGAAAAAAATCTCAAAGACTATACTGAAAAACTAGACAAACTGGACAAGGAAGCCAAAGAGAAATTTAACAATATCCCTGCTGAGAAGAAACTTATCGTAACCAGCGAAGGATGCTTCAAATACTTCTCTAAAGCCTACGGTGTCCCAAGTGCCTACATCTGGGAAATCAACACGGAAGAAGAAGGAACACCTGAACAAATCAAAACCTTGGTTGAAAAACTTCGCCAAACAAAAGTTCCATCTCTCTTTGTTGAGTCAAGTGTCGATGACCGTCCAATGAAGACTGTTTCACAAGACACAAATATCCCAATCTACGCACAAATCTTTACTGACTCAATCGCTGAAGAAGGTAAAGAAGGTGACAGCTACTACAACATGATGAAATACAACCTTGACAAGATCGCTGAAGGTTTGTCAAAATAATCCATTAAAAAACGTCGTTCTCACATGAACAGGCGTTTTTTTGGCCCTCAATTTCCAGTCAAATCATTGGAAAAATCTAACAATTCTCGGTAAAATAAAAGAAAAAAGAATGGAGTAGTTTCATGACCACTTTTCTAGGAAATCCTGTAACCTTTACAGGTAAACAACTACAAGTCGGAGACAAGGCGCTCGACTTTTCCCTCACTACAACCGATCTCTCTAAAAAAACGCTAGCTGACTTTGATGGAAAGAAAAAAGTCTTGAGTGTTGTCCCTTCTATCGATACTGGTGTCTGCTCAACGCAAACACGTCGATTCAACCAAGAACTTGCCAACCTTGACAACACCGTCGTTCTTACCGTTTCTATGGACCTACCATTTGCCCAAGGACGCTGGTGTGGGGCTGAAGGTCTTGACAATGCCATCATGCTATCAGACTACTTTGACCATTCTTTCGGGCGCGATTATGCCCTTTTGATTAACGAGTGGCATCTCCTTGCACGTGCCGTCTTTGTTCTCGATACTGACAATGTCATCCGTTACGTAGAATACGTTGACAACATTAACACGGAGCCAAACTTTGAAGCTGCCATTGCTGCAGTGAAAGAACTGGACTAAAATCAAAGCCATTAGGGCAGAAGGCTAGAGAAATCTAGCTTTTTTTGATATACTAGATGGAGAGAAAAGACAAGAGGAAACGAATGACGCCAAATAAAGAAGATTATTTAAAATGTATTTATGAAATCGGTACGGAAATTCAAAAAATCACCAACAAAGAAATTGCTGCCCGTATGCAGGTCTCTCCACCTGCCGTAACAGAGATGATCAAACGCATGAAAAGTGAAAGTCTCATCCTCAAGGACAAGGAGAATGGCTATCTATTAACAGATATCGGCCTCGAACTGGTTTCTGAGCTCTATCGCAAACACCGGTTGATTGAAGTCTTTCTAGTCCACCATCTTGACTATACCAGCGATCAAATCCACGAGGAAGCTGAAGTTCTAGAGCACACTGTATCCGACCTCTTCGTAGAGAGACTGGATAAACTGCTGGGTTTCCCTAAAACCTGTCCCCACGGAGGAACCATCCCAGCCGAGGGAGAGCTCTTGATTGAAATCAATAACCTGCCACTAACGGCCGTACAGGAAGCTGGAACCTATCTCCTGACTCGTGTTCATGATAGTTTTGAACTACTCAAATATCTAGAAAAGCACGCAATTCATATCGGTGACCAACTCCAAGTCAAGCAGTTTGATGGCTTCAGTAATACCTTCACTATCCTCAGTAAAGACGAGGATTTACAAGTAAGTATGGACATTGCCAAACAACTCTATGTCGAAAAAATCGACTAATTTCTCAAGTACCCCAACCACCCCTGAAAATTTTATTTTCAGGGTTTTATTTCTATCATTTGATTTTACTTTCATTTAGTTGTAGAATATTTGTTAAAAAAAAGAAAGATAGTTTAACATATGAAAAAATCACTAAAAATTTTTGCGACATCCAAATGGTTTGACCTTTTCGGGGTTGCTTTGGTCGTTGGGATTGCGATTGCATCTGGTTACCTCAACTCACGTCTCGACAAATTTGTAGACTGGGGACCATGGACTGTACTTGTTCCCTTTGGATTGATTTCCGTAACCAACGTTGGGATTTCCATGTTGTCCACTCGTTTCACGGGAAAATTAAGCAAATGGGGAAATTACTTTGGCATTGTCAATACGATTTTGTCTGGTACCATTGATTATATCCTTGGAAATAAGGCGGCCATTATCACCTATCCTGTTACCTTTCTCATCTATACCTTTGCTATTAAGAAATGGGAAGCTTCGAAAGAAGGTAGACCCAACCAAATGAGCCAAAAACAGGTAAAATTGGCAGCCATCATCATTTCAATCATCGCCTTCCTCTTTGCCTTTGTGACCAACTATATCGGCTATGGAGGAAAGATGAATCTCCTTGCCTACGTGACAACTATTGCCTTTGCACTGTCCCTCATTGCCAATGCTTTAAACGCATTAAAACTGACAACTCAGTGGGGATTTTGGTTGATTTACAATTTTGTGCAGCTGACAAAGGCTGGCATTCAAGGCAACTTCGCTAATATCGGTAAATACATCTTTTATATCCTCAATGCAATCGGAGCTTTATTTGTCTGGAATGACAAAGAAGATAGATAACAGAAGGAAACTCAAATAAAGAAAGCAAGACGACTTAATAGAATCTTCCTTCTACTATTTATTATCAATTTATACTCTTCGAAAATCTCTTCAAACCACGTCAGCTTCGCCTCGCCGTAGATATATGTAACTGACTTCGTCAGTCTTATCTACAACCTCAAAGCAGTGCTTTGAGCAACCTGTGGCTAGCTTCCTAGTTCGCTTTTTGATTTTCATTGAGTATTAGTTGTAACTCTCATTCGTTTGGTGTAGAATGAAGCTAGATAAAAGAGGGAGGTTTTCCTATGAAAAAGCTCTTTAGACTACACTTCGCAGCCATTGCAGTCAGCGATTTGCTACTATTGCTAACTTTCAGATCCCGATACGAACTTTTTTTGGAGAAAGGCCTGGTTTTTTGCTTCATTTTCATCCTTGCTCAAGGACTACTGCTGTCTCGCTTGGTCTTCCGACTCAAAAAACATTTCTCTGAGATTTATCCTCAAATCAATAAAAAGATTCGCTTCTACTATTTAGGGGTTCTCTCCATTGATTTTCTATTTTTTGTCCTTTTAGCCTTCGTTAGTTCTCATCGTTTTTCATCTCTTATGCCAATTGTCACTGCTTTCCATTCTACTTTTTATTATACGACGACTAACTACCTAAGAGAAAACTATCCTGACTTTTACGACAAACATATTTCTTTGTGGGATTGTCTCTAAACAAAAACCAAGCCAATAGGCTTGGTTTTCTTATCTATTTTTTGTATCAAGGATGATGGTGACCGGTCCGTCATTGACCAGCTCCACCTGCATATCCGCTCCAAAGATACCTGTCTGAACAGGCACTTCTTGCGCTAATTTTTGATTGAAAGCATCATAAAAGTTTGATGCCATATCAGGCTTGGCTGCACCTGTAAAGGCTGGACGATTGCCTTTCTTAGTATCTGCAAAGAGGGTAAACTGAGAAATCGAAAGGATTTCCCCTTCAATATCCTTGACAGATAGATTCATCTTGCCTTCTGCGTCTGAAAAGATCCGCATATTGACAAGCTTTCGGACAGCATAATCCAGATCTTCCTCTTGGTCTTCTGGTCCAACACCGACCAGTAATAAGAGCCCCTGATTGATTTTTCCCTGAACCTTACCTTCGATACTCACTTGGGCTTTTTTAACCCGTTGAATGATGATTTTCATAAGCGCCTTTCTATTCAATTATCCGTTGGTACGTTTGACAGAGTATACCTCTGGCACACTCTTGATTTTGTCAACGACCGTTGTCAGCGTAGAAAGGTTTGAAATTCCAAAAGACACATGGATATTGGCAAATTTCATATCCTTGGTTGGTTGAGCATTAACAGTTGAGATATTCTTAGTTGTATTGGAAAGAACTTGCAGAACATCATTTAAGAGACCTGTACGGTTGAGACCATAGATATCGATGTGGGCAGTATATTCCTTGCTTGAGAATTGATCTTCCCATTCCACATCAAGGAGACGTTGCTCATAGTTTTCTTGGGCACGGAGATTCATACAGTCCACACGGTGAATAGCTACACCGCGTCCCTTAGTAATGTAGCCGACAATGTCGTCACCCGGCACTGGATTACAACACTTGGCAATCCGAACTAGGAGACCTGAAGCACCTTCAATGACCACGCCACCCTCATGCTTAACCTTGAGGGTTTCTTTGTTTTCAACCTTAACTTCGCCACCTTTAACAAGCTCTTCTGCTTCCGCCTTGGCCTTGGCGCGTTCTTCCTCACGACGTTCCTTTTCGGTCAAGCGGTTAAAGACCGTAATAGCGCCAATTTCTCCAAAACCAATGGCTGCATAGAGAGCCTCTTCTGTCTTGTAGCTGGTCTTTTGAAGAACCTCGTCCATATGACGCTTGTCCATAAACTTATTGGCTACATAGCCGTTTTCTTGGAACTGGGCCATCAACATTTCACGGCCCTTGTTAACGGATAATTCCTTGTCTTGATTTTTAAAGAACTGACGAATCTTGTTGCGCGCCTTGCTGGTCTTGACCATGTTGAGCCAGTCACGACTCGGACCAAAGGAGTTGGGATTGGTGATAATTTCAACCTGATCCCCTGTCTTGAGCTTGGTTGTCAGCGGAACCATACGGCCATTGACCTTGGCACCAGTTGCTTTTTCACCGACTTTGGTATGGATTTCATAGGCAAAGTCAATCGGTCCTGAATCTTTTGGTAGGGAGCGAACCGCACCATCAGGAGTAAAGACGTAAATCTCCTCCGCCAGATAGTTTTCTTTAACAGAGTCCACAAATTCCTTGGCATCATCAGCCTGGTCTTGGAGCTCCATCATCTCCTTGATCCAGCTCATCCCAATAGCAGATTCCTTGCTGTTGACCTGCCCTTTAATGCCTTTCTTATAAGCCCAGTGAGCCGCAACCCCGTACTCAGCCACTTCGTGCATTTCCTTGGTCCGAATCTGGAACTCAATCGGCCCTTTTGGCCCATAAACAGTCGTATGGATAGACTGGTAACCGTTGGCCTTACGATTTGCGATATAGTCTTTGAAGCGACCTGGCATAGGTTTCCAAAGTTCATGCACATAACCCAGCATAGCGTAAACATCACTCTGGGTATCTAAGATACAGCGAATGGCAATCAGGTCATAAATTTCCTCAAAGCGTTTCTTCTTATCCTGCATCTTGCGGTAGATCGAATAGATATGCTTAGGACGACCATAGATTTTCCCTTTGAGATTTCTTTCTGTAGCGTACTCTTCCAACTTGGTTACAACTTCATCGACCAAAGCCTCACGTTCTCTGCGTTTTTCCTTCATCATGTGGGTGATCTTGTAAAACTCAGTTGGATTGAGATAACGGAAAGATAGATCTTCCAACTCCCACTTGACACTGGAAATCCCTAGACGATGAGCAAGTGGTGCATAAATTTCCATGGTTTCTCTGGAGATACGCTCTTGCTTGTCCTTTCGAAGGTGTTTGAGAGTCCGCATATTGTGCAAACGGTCCGATAATTTAACCAAGATAACACGGATATCCTCTGACATGGCCATAAGCATCTTGCGGTGATTTTCAGCCAATTGTTCCTCGAGTGATTTGTACTCAACCTTACCAAGCTTGGTCACCCCATCAACGATAATCCGAACATCATGACCGAACTCTCTCTCTAGATCATCCAGTGTCGCATCTGTGTCTTCAACCACGTCATGCAAAAAACCACAGGCAACGGTTACGGCATCCAGCTTGAGCTTAGCCAGAATGCCTGCTACCTGAATGGGATGGATAATATAGGGCTCTCCTGATTTCCGAAACTGCCCACTATGACAATCAACTGCGTAAATCAATGCTTTTTGTACAAAAGCAACGTCTTCCTTTGTTAAATATTCTTTCGTTAAAGCGACTACCTGATCGCCCGTCAAATTCACTTCTTTCGGCATCTATACTCTCCAATTCTTCCTACCATTTTATCACTTTTTTAAGAATATTAAAACTAGAAAAGCCTGTTTTCATGCCTAACCTAAGCAATTAAAAGAAAAAACACTGCCAGATTTCTCTAGCAGTGTTTTGATATTTCATTTGCTTAGTAGACTGTTTTTTCAGTTTCTACATCGAAGAAGTGTGCTTTATTCAAGTCAAATCCAAGTTCAACTGTTGCACCTGTTTGCAAGTAGTCACGAGCATCCACTTTAGCAACAAATTCGTCTTTACCAACTTGGCAGTAAAGGTGAGATTCTGAACCAAGCAATTCTGATACGGAGATAGTAGCTTTGACAACTGATTCTGGGAATGTTTCAAGGAAAGCAGGTTCTGCATTCACGTCTTCTGGACGGATACCGAAGATCAATTCTTTTCCTTCGTAGCCTTTTTCACGAAGAACTTTCAAAGCACCTTCTGGAACTTTCAAGCGGAAACCGTCAGAAACAATTTCGCTACCAACCAATTTCACATTGATGAAGTTCATAGCTGGGCTTCCGATGAATCCTGCTACGAATTTATTAACTGGGTTTTTGTAAACTTCTTGAGGAGTACCGATTTGTTCTATACGTCCGATAGTACCTGTACCAGCAGGGTTCTTAGTTGCTGACATGATAACGATACGGTCTGCAAGTGTCATCGCTTCTGTTTGGTCGTGGGTTACGTAGATAGTTGTAGCACCGATACGACGGTGAATCTTCGCAATTTCAGCACGCATAGATACACGAAGTTTGGCATCCAAGTTTGACAAAGGTTCGTCCATCAAGAACACTTTTGCATCACGGACGATGGCACGACCCATGGCAACACGTTGACGTTGACCACCTGAGAGGTCAGCAGGTTTACGATCCAAGAATTCTTTCAAACCAAGGATTGCTGCCGCTTCTTGCACACGTTTGTCGATGTCTTCTTTGCTGTATTTACGCAATTTCAAACCGAAAGCCATGTTGTCATAAACAGTCATGTGTGGGTAAAGAGCGTAGTTTTGGAATACCATGGCGATGTCACGGTCTTTTGGAGCCACGTCATTGACAACCACGCCATCGATAGATGCAGTACCTTCTGTAATGTCTTCAAGACCCGCAATCATACGAAGAGTTGTTGATTTACCACATCCTGAAGGACCTACGAAAACGATAAATTCTTTATCTTTGATGTCCAAGTTGAAGTCTTCAACTGAGTAGTGTTCGCTGTTTGGATATTTTTTGTAAATGTTTTTAAGATTTAATTCTACCATCGAGGTGAACTCCTTTTGTCTTTTGATAGTCTTATTATAGATGAAAACGCTTTACTTTTCTATGGCAAGGTGACCAAAAAAACAAAAAAGTTCTGTGCAACTTGCACAAAACTTTAGAGAATATCTGGTAAAATCAACTGATAACAAAGGGTGAGATCCGTCAACTCCTTCAACTGAAGCCCTGTCAATTCTTCCCATCTATCAATCTTGTATTGGAGAGAGTTGCGGTGCAGATAGAGTTGCTGGGCTGTTTTAGTTAGGACAGCACTGTTTTCCCAAAAAGAGAGAATGATTTCCTGAATCTGATCCTGATCCAAGATCATCTGATGCAGGCATTCTTTAATGACTCTCAGGTCCACAAGTCTTTCTCCCATACTCCACAGATAGAGTTGTGAAAAGGTGTGTACACCTTGATGACCTTGACGCCACCAAGCCTTAAACAAATTTCGCTCTGCTTTGATTAAGTCTGATAGGGCTTGATGTCCTGTCTGAGACCAAACCTGGCCTAACATGATGGACAGACGAAGGCCAAAGTCATACTCTACTGCCTCAATCGTATCAGATAAGATTGAGCGAACAGAGGTGTACTTATCTTGTTGAAGCACAAATACATAATCCTGAGCCCCGACCTGTAGCACTGTCTGGCAGTTGGGAAAAAGAGTCCGCATCATGTCTAGCCAAGAGGATAGATTTTCCTGTTGGAAATAGGAAAGATGGCAATAAACCAGCTGAATCTTTTTGAAAGTTTGCGGTGCCTGCCCCTTCCCCTCAATCAGATAGGGATACCAAGGATTGAGCGAACGAGCCTGCTCTTGCTGGGTCAAAAGGGCAACCAGCTGCTTTTCACGCTCGCTGAGCCCAGCTTCCTCCAGTAAAATCCACTGCTGAGAAGCTAAAGGGAGAGTTAGATAGCCTGGTTTCTCTACTGGCTGATCTGAAATCTGAGCTTCAGGGAACCAGTCTTGTAATTCCTTTGCAATCATATTCTAGCCCTCCACTTTTTGGATGCACCAAGAAATTATGGTCTCTAGACGCTCCAGATTTTCAGTCAGATGGAGATAGCCCATGACTGCTTCAAAACCTGTAGACATGCGGTAAGTCACCACATCAGCATTTTTAGCCTTTGTGTGGCTATTGGTATTGCGACCACGTTTATAGATTTCTTCTTCTTTTTCCGTCAGGACTTGCTCCTCCAACATGAGGGCAATCAAGCGAGCCTGAGCCTTGGCTGAGACATACTTAGTCGCCTCTTGGTGGAGTTTGTTGGGTTTGGTCATGCCTTTACGGATGAGATGGCGACGGATATACATGGAGTAAACTGCATCTCCTTCAAAAGCTAGCGCAATCCCGTTAATGAGATTGACATCAATCACGAGTCCACCTCACTCCATCCTTGGTATCAAGGAGCTTAATTCCTTGAGTCGCTAATTGGTCACGGATTTGGTCTGCTGTCGCAAAGTCACGATTGGCACGCGCTTCTTGACGTTTTTGGATCAAAGCTTCAATCTCTGCATCCAAAACTTCCTCAACAAAGACAATCCCAAAGACCTCCAACATATCCGCAAGAGCTTCCTTAACACTTGCATCATAGTTTCCTGAGTTGATCCATTTGGCCATTTCAAAGACAACTGTGATACCGTTGGCGGAGTTGAAATCCTCATCCATAGCGGCAACAAACTTGTCTTTAAAAGCTTGTAACTCTTGGGTATCCACGTTTCCTGTAAATGGTTGTTCGTAAGTGTTCTTCAGATATTTGAGATTAGTTTCGGCGTCTCGCACTGCTTTTTCGGTAAAGTTGATAGGCTTACGGTAATGCTGAGTCGCAAAGAAGAAACGCAACACTTGCCCATCGAGGGTTTTGAGGGCATCGTGTACGGTTATAAAGTTGCCCAAGGACTTAGACATCTTAACATTGTCGATATTGACAAAGCCATTGTGCATCCAGTAGTTAGCAAAAGTCTTGCCTGTTTTTGCTTCTGACTGGGCAATTTCGTTGGTATGGTGAGGAAACTCCAAATCAGCTCCACCACCGTGGATATCAATGGTATCTCCCAAAATCTCTGTCGACATGACTGAACATTCAATATGCCAACCCGGACGACCAGGTCCCCAAGGGCTATCCCAGGAAATCTCGCCTGGCTTTGCAGCTTTCCAAAGGGCAAAGTCTACAGGATTTTCCTTGCGAGCCGTTTCTTCATCGGTACGACCTGAAGCACCCAGCTCCAAATCTTCCAAGGTTTTATTGGCCAATTTAGCATAGTTGTGAGATTTTTCCACGCGGAAGTAAACATCTCCTTGACTCTCGTAAGCATAACCTTTTTCAATCAAGACTTCCACAAAACGAATGATGTCCGCCATAAACTCCACCACACGCGGATGGCGAGTCGCAGGTTTCACGCCCAAAGCTGTCACATCCTCACGAAAGGCAGCGATGTACTTGTCCGCAACCTCCAGAGGCGTGATACCTTCTTCCTTGGCACGGTTGATAATCTTATCGTCTACATCTGTAAAGTTGGAAATATAGGCAACTTCGTAGCCACGGTATTCGAAATAACGACGAATGGTATCAAAAGCCACCGTCGAACGGGCATTCCCTACGTGAATATAGTTGTATACCGTTGGCCCACAGACATACATGCGAACCTTTCCTTCTTCGATTGGGACAAATTCTCGCAAATCACGAGACATGGTGTCGTAAATTTTAATCATGCGGTCCACTCCCTTCTCTATTTCTGACTTTTTCGGCTGAAAACCAGCTCTGCAAAAGGGCCAAATTGTCTGAGGCTATCCAGTTGGTAAAAGCGCTGCCCTTCCTCTTGGGTAAAGAGGGGAACCCCCTTTCCTAGGATAAGGGGCGCTATCTGAATAATGAGGTGATCGAAAAGATCCGCATCCAAGAGCGGTCCTACCAAGGAATTACCACCAATCACAAAGACATTTTTGCCTTTGTCAATCTGGCGAACAAAGTCCACCACATCCCCAGCTACTGGCTGGTAATTGCTGACAGGCAGATGCCTATCATGCGTAAAGACATAATTTTCCGTAGCTTGATAAAAACTTTCTACATCTTGTAAATCTTGGATTTCCTCAAAGGTCCGCTTGCCCATGATGGTGATATCCATTTGTCTGTAAAAGTCATCATAGCCTGTATCCTCTACAGAACCAAGCTGATGCAGCCAGTCTATCCTGTGCTGGCTGTCTGCCAAGTAGCCATCCATGGTGATACAGCCGTAAAAATATACTGCCATTCTTGTAGTTACCTTTCTAGTTCCTTTGCTATTGTCAAAGCGATATTGAAAAAAGTCATGGCATCAGCTGTCCGCTCTTCATGGCGGGCATCCCAGGTTCTGTTATGATGATCCACATAGTCAGCTGTGTAGAAGAACTGATAGACTTTACTCTTGCGAAATTGACTCCAAGCCATGATAGCTGAAGCTTCCATGTCCACCACTTGAGCTCCAGCAGCCAAGCGACGTTTGACCTTATCAGGCGTTTCTCGATAAAAGGCATCAGTCGTCCAAGACTTGGTGCGGATATGTTCGATATTGTGCTTGTCAAAGATGGCTTCCAGCTCGATCAGCAGAGACTCGTCATAGGCGACTTCATCACCCGGTGGGGCATAGTGATAGCTAGTTCCTTCATCTCGCAATGCTGCCGCAGGTAGGATAATTTTATCCGCCTCAATTGAGCGGTCCAAAACGCCACAGGAACCTAAAATGATAAAATTTTTGAAGCCTCTGGCCGCCAACTCCTCCAGCTGGCCGACTATCATGGGAGCCCCAATTGGAGCCAACATAACTGCTAGCTTGCTAGGTCCTTGGCCATAAATATACCATGGATGATGGCCGTTTATGCTTTTCAAATAGCCTCCCGGATAGACATCTTCTGACTCAATCAAACGTTTCAGAATTTCGCCATTAAAGGACAGAATGATGGTTTCGCATACCTCTCCCTTGTCATGGACTGGCTTTTCAGTTGGCTCAATAACTGCTGCTACATCTTCAAATTCCTCTAATAGCATAACTTCTCTTTCTTTAAGGCTCCAGCAAATCCGCCTTCATTTTATTTAGACGGCGCAGTTTGGTCTCATCTTTTTTGGCTTCACTGATATAATGAGCCCATTCACGCTGGTGGCTAGGTGGCAGTTTAATAAAGCGCTCCTTAGCAAGACCATCCAAGCGTTCTTGCAACTCAAGAACTGCCTGGTTCAAAATTGCGTCTGATAAATCTGACATAGTTCTTACCTCCTGTCATACTTCACCTCGATAACTTTGCTACCCTATCCTACAACCCCGACGATCTGTGACTGGCTTCTTTAGCCTGCTCGAGTTTATTGACGTAGTACTCTCGTTTTTCTTCGACTTCGTGGATCGTTGGTTCATCCTTCTGTCCATGAACTCGGACGATCTTAGCTGGAATACCGACAACTGTCACATCACTAGGTACGTCTGCCACGACTACTGCAGCAGCACCGACTTTGGCATTTTCGCCGATTTCTACCGGTCCGATGACTTGGGCATGGGCTGAAATCAGCGCCCCTTTTCGGACAGTCGGATGGCGTTTACCAACATCCTTCCCTGTTCCACCAAGAGTCACTCCGTGATAGAGAAGAACGCCTTTTTCAACAATCGCCGTCTCTCCAATCACCAGGCCTGAACCATGGTCGATAAAAACACCTGATTCTATCTGAGCACCCGGATGAATCTCTATCTGAGTCCAAAAGCGCCAAAACTGACTGTGCATACGAGCCAAGAGTTTGAAGCCGTGCTTCCAGAGAAAATGCGAGAGACGGTGGGCAGCTAAGGCCTTGACACCTGGATAAGTCAGCAAAACTTCCAAACTATTGCGTGCCGCTGGATCATTTTCTTTTACGATATCAATGGTTTCGCGCCACCATCCCATACATTTCTCCTTTTCTTATTCTGAATCTTTTGGTGTTTCTGTAAATTCTTTCTTAGGTTTGTGGTCCTTGTGATGACGTGGACGGTGAGGTCGCTCAGACTTTTCACCTTTTTCATCATGCTCAGGTTTTGGAGGACGAGGAAGAAGAACTTTCATAGAGGCATCGATACGGCCTTTTTCATCAATCTTGATAACCTTAACGTCGACTTCATCACCGATAGCTACCAAGTCCTCAACACGGTTGGTACGAGTCCAAGCCATTTCAGAAATATGCACAAGTGCATCTGTCTTATCAAAGAGGTTGACAAAGGCACCAAATTTCTCGATACGAACAACCTTGGCATGGTAAACTTCATCTACTTTAGCCTCACGAACCAAGCCAGCAATGATTTCTTTGGCACGGTTAATAGCAGCTTGGTCACTAGAGTAGATAGATACATTTCCTTCTTCGTCGATATCAATCTTAACGCCTGTTTCAGCGATAATCTTGTCAATAGTTTCGCCACCCTTACCGATGACAATCTTGATTTTGTCCACATCAATCTTGATGGTGTCAATTTTTGGAGCAGTTGGAGCCAATTCTGGACGCACTTCTGGAATAGTAGCTTCGATCACATCAAGGATTTCAAAACGCGCTTTCTTGGCTTGGGCAAGGGCCTCTGTCAAGATTTCTGCAGTGATTCCTTGGATCTTGATATCCATTTGAAGGGCTGTAATCCCGTCACGAGTACCGGCAACCTTAAAGTCCATGTCACCAAAGTGGTCTTCCAAACCTTGGATATCTGTCAATACTGTGTAGTTGTTTCCGTCGGAGATGAGACCCATGGCAATACCAGCTACTGGCGCCTTGATTGGCACACCACCAGCCATAAGGGCAAGAGTTCCCGCACAGATAGAGGCTTGAGATGAAGAACCGTTTGATTCCAAGACCTCAGCTACCAAGCGAATCGCGTATGGGAATTCTTCCAAGCTTGGCAAGACTTGAGCAAGGGCACGCTCACCAAGAGCACCGTGACCAATTTCACGACGACCAGGCGCACCGTAACGACCAGTTTCCCCTACAGAGTATTGAGGGAAGTTATAGTGGTGCATAAAGCGTTTCTTGTACTCTGGATCCAAACCATCGATGATTTGAGTTTCACCCATTGGAGCCAAAGTCAAAACTGAAAGAGCCTGAGTTTGTCCGCGAGTGAAGAGACCTGAACCGTGCACACGAGGAAGGAAGTCAACAACCGCATCCAAAGGACGGATTTCATCGACCTTACGCCCGTCAGGACGCACCTTGTCTTCTGTAATCAAACGGCGCACTTCAGCGTGTTCCATTTGTTCCAAGATTTCAGCCACATCACGCATAATACGGTCAAATTCTTCGTGGTCTGCATATTTTTCTTCATACACCGCAGTCACTTGGTCTTTAACTGCTTGAGTCGCAGCTTCTCGAGCCAATTTTTCTTCTACTTGGACAGCTTTTTGGAGGTCACTGTTGTAGGCTGCGATGATTTCAGCCTGCAAGTCAGCGTCTACATGAAGCAATTCCACTTCTGCTTTTTCTTTACCGACTGCCGCAACGATTTCTTCTTGGAAGGCAATCAATTCTTTGACTGCTTCGTGCCCTTTGAGAAGGGCTTCCAACATGATTTCTTCTGACAATTCTTTGGCACCAGACTCTACCATGTTGATGGCGTGTTTGGTACCAGCTACTGTCAATTCAAGGAGAGATTGCTCTGCTTGTTCTTGCGTAGGGTTGATGATGATTTGACCATCTACATAGCCCACTTGCACCCCAGCAATTGGTCCGTCAAACGGAATGTCTGAGATAGAAAGTGCCAAGGATGATCCAAACATTGCCGCCATTGGAGCAGAGGCATTTTCATCATAAGAAAGAACCGTATTGATGACTTGCACTTCGTTACGGAAACCTTCCGCAAACATAGGACGGATTGGACGGTCAATCAAACGCGCTGTCAAAGTCGCATCAGTTGAAGGACGTCCTTCACGTTTCATAAAGCCACCAGGAAACTTCCCAGCTGCATACATTTTTTCTTCGTAGTTGACTTGAAGTGGGAAGAAATCCCCAGTTGCCATTTTCTTAGACATAACGGCCGCAGTCAAGACAGTTGACTCACCGTAACGCACGACAACTGCACCATTTGCTTGCTTAGCAACTTGACCAGTCTCTACGATTAACTCACGACCCGCAAAAGTCGTTTGAAACACTTGTTTTGTCATTTTAATCCCCTTTGGATTGATGAAATTATACGCCTTGCCTACAAAGATCAAGATACTAAGGTCGCAAAAAGGAAAGTAAAAATAGGAAACTGGCGAAGTCTTCGATGAAGACAAGACAGTTTATCTTTTTTACACAGCTTTTCGGCCGAGTTCAATTACTCATGATAGCATAAATTGACACAGTGTGCGATACACACCAGGAAATCTATCTTTTTCACTAGGGATTTAGCCCGTGTTCAACTACCTAAATACCTTGAAAAGTTTAAAAATATTATTCTTTAGCATTTGTATCTTTTATAGCATAGCAGATTTGAATAGCTAAGAATCTGTTTATACCCTCATCTTTGTATCAAGTACGTACAGAGTCTATTTTATCATATTTTTCTTAAAAAGTGCGGGCTTTTCTATTAAAAAGGAACCATTCCCCCATGAAAAGAGGAATGGTTTGTTGTTTATTTTATTTAGCAAATTCTTTGGCTTTCACAACTGTCATTTTTCATTTAAAAGCAAGTAAATGACAAGCTATCGTCTCAGTGGTTAAAGAATCGATTACCCTAAAGACTGATGATTAAACAAGGCATGGGTTGCTTGGTGGATGTATTTGGCTGTTTCAGCATTGTTCATGGTGTAGAGATGCACACCAGCAACATCCTGAGTGACCAAGTCCACGATCTGGTCCACTGCATAGGCAAGTCCTGCTGCTCTGAGCGACTCAGGGTCATGCTCATACTTGTCTAAGATGGCTTTGAATTTGCGTGGAAGGCGGATATTCTCACAAGTCTTCAAGAGACGAAGCGCTTGGTTACGGTTAAGAATGGGCATGATCCCCGCATGAATAGGAACATCAATCCCTGCCAAGGTACACTTGTCTTGGAAATCATAGAAACGCTCATTGTCAAAGAAAAGCTGCGTTACAAGACTTGAACAGCCTGCATCCACTTTCTTCTTGAGATTTTGAATATCCGAGATCTGGTTTGGCGAGTCAGGGTGCCCCTCTGGGTAGCAAGCACCAATAATATCAAAGTGAGGAGCTTGTTCCTTGATGAACTCGATCAAGTCCGTTGCGTAGCGGAAATCCTTTTGCGGTTCCACATCAGGGATAATATCCCCACGCAAGGCCAAGATTTTCTGTACCCCAACCTTATCCAAGTCTGCAATGGTTTCAGCAACCTTTTCCTTGGTCAGATAGATAGCTGGCAAGTGGGCAATGGTTGGAATCGCCAAGTCATTCTGGATAAAGTCAGCCAAACGAACCGTTGTTTCCTTGATATTAAATTTATTATTGCTGGCAGTCACACTGATAAAGTGCGGTGTCAGCTCCCGCATATCCTGCAAGGCTGAAATAATTTTATCATTACCCACAGCTGGGTTTGGAGGGAACACTTCAAATGAAAGTGACGGTGTTTGGCGTGACATAGTCATTATCCTTTTCTTTTTGATTTCATGATTGCTGAGCCAGCTAGGTCCAAGCAGTTCCTTGATCAGTAAGGGTCAATAGAGAAATCTTATCTTACAATTTCTCACGCGCAGCTTTTGCTGCTTCGACAAGGCGGATCAAGCTTTCTTTTGTTTCTGGAATACCACGTGTTTTCAAACCACAGTCAGGGTTGATCCAAACTTTCTTGCTTGGAACTTTGGCAAGAATAGCATCGATTGTGTGGTCGATTTCGCCTTCATTAGGCACACGAGGAGAGTGGATATCGTAAACCCCAGGTCCCACTTCTGTTTGGAAGTTTTTCGCTTTGAGTTCGTCCAAGATTTCAAGGTTTGAACGGCTTGCTTCAAAGGAAATAACGTCCGCATCCATGTTGTCGATAGCTGGGATGATATCTGTAAATTCTGAGTAACACATGTGGGTGTGGATTTGAGTGTCTGGCGCTACTGTAGAGTGTACCAAGCGGAAGGCAGGAATAGCCCAGTCAAGGTAGTCTTCGTACCAGTCGCTACGACGGAGTGGCAATTTCTCACGAAGAGCAGCCTCGTCAATTTGGATGATTTTCACACCTGCAGCTTCAAGGTCAAGAACTTCATCCTTAATAGCAAGGGCGATTTGAAGAGTTGAGTCCTTGATAGAGATGTCTTCACGTGGGAATGACCAGTTAAGGATGGTAACAGGTCCAGTCAACATACCCTTAACAGGCTTGTCTGTACGGCTTTGTGCGTAGCTAGACCATTTCACAGTGATAGGGTTAAGACGAGTTACATCACCCCAGATGATTGGTGGTTTCACCCCACGCATACCGTAAGATTGTACCCAACCATTCTTAGAGAAGAGGTAACCTGACAAGTTTTGACCGAAGTACTCAACCATGTCGTTACGCTCGAACTCACCGTGTACAAGCACGTCAAATCCAACTTCTTCTTGCCATTTGATCCATTCGTCGATGGTTTCAGCAAGAAAGGCATCATATTCTTCTTGTGACAATTCACCCTTACGGAAGGCCAAACGTTTGGCACGGACTTCCTTAGTTTGAGGGAATGAACCGATGGTTGTTGTTGGAAGTGCTGGAAGTTTGAAGGTTTCTTCTTGGATGGCTTCACGTTCCGCAAAGGCTGGCAAACGAGTGTAGTCAGCGTCTGTCAATCCAGCGATACGAGCACGAAGTTCCGCATTTTCACCCACACGTTCAGTCGCAAATAGTTCTTTGTTAGCTGCAAGAGCCTCTGCACCTTGACCGTTGCGGATAGCATCCAAGTCACGGATCTCATCCAATTTTTCAACTGCAAAGGCAAAGTGGTTCAAGATAGCTGGTTCAAATTCTTCATTACAACTGCTAAATGGCACATGAAGAAGTGAGCATGAGCTTGTCAATACGATGTTTTCAGCTGGGATTTGCTCAAGAACAGCCAAGCTCTTTTCGTAGTTGTTGCGCCAGATGTTCTTACCATTGACAATCCCTGCATAAAGAGTCTTGTCAGCTGGGAAGCCACCTTTAACGAGTTCAAGAGTTTTCTTACCTTCAACGAAGTCAAGACCAATGGCATCTACTGGCAAGTTCACAAGGTCAGCGTAGACGTCACGGACGTCACCGAAGTAAGTTTGAAGCAAGACTTCAAGACCTTTTTTATCAGCCAAGAGTTTGTTGTAGAGGTTCAAGAAGAGAGCTTTTTCTTCAGCAGTCAAGTCTTTTACAAGAGCCGCTTCGTCCAATTGGATACGAGTCGCACCAAGTTCAGCCAATTTCGCAAAAACTTCTTGGTAAGCTGCGACAAAGCTGTCCACAAAGTCTTCTGCTTTCACGCCTTCCTCAAAGTCTGACAATTGAAGGAAAGTGAATGGTCCTACAAGAACTGGACGAGTGTTAAGGCCAAGTTCTTTGGCTTCTTGGAATTCATCAAAAATCTTGTGACCAGCCAATTTTACTTGAGTGTCTTTTTCAAACTTAGGAACGATGTAGTGGTAGTTGGTGTTGAACCATTTCTTCATCGGAAGGGCACGAACATCCCCTTTTTCTCCTTGGTAACCACGACCCAAAGCAAAGTAGCGCTCAAGGTCAGACAAGTCCAAGTTTTGAACTGATGCAGGTACCACGTTGAAGAGGAAAGCAGCATCTAGGAAGTTGTCATAGTGAGAAAAGTCGTTTGATGGGATTTCAGTGATACCTTTTTCTTTGACAATGTTCCAGTGTTTCGCGCGCAATTCTTTTGCTGCTGCAAGGAGTTCTTCTTCTGAGATTTCTTTTCTAAAGTATTTTTCAGTTGTAAATTTCAATTCGCGGAATTCACCCAAACGAGGGAAACCGATGATTGTAGTTGACATGATGTGTCCTCCAAAATTTGTTGTTGAAACTATCTTAACAGAAAAGAAACTGTCTGTATAATTGTAAAAAATTAGGCTTTGATATAGTTTGAAACTATATCACTCTTTTGGTCAAAAGAAAAAGACTTGAGACCAGTGTCTCAAATCCTTTGTATTGCTTGTTTTATGGCTGTATTTTAGTTAGAATACTCAAACGAGCTATTGACGATTCTCATCAGTGACTATGGCTTGCTATTAGAAAAGACTATAGCTCTATCCCCTTGTCACGGAGATTAGCCAGACACTCATCATAGTAGGAGTCATCATGCTCACTATAGATGGGAGTGGTCAGCTCCTCCTCAGACAAATCCTCATAAGCGGAGCAGATTTTCCCACGGTAGTTCTTGTCCAGCCACTCTGGACTGACATTGTAGCCACGGCCAGCCATCTCCTTCATGATCAAGCGATGATAGGCATAGAGACGATAGGGCGAGTGGGTAAAGACATAGTCCACCGTCGCATGCTTTCTGCCCCAGCCATTACCACGCAAGGCGCAGCATTCTCGATGTTGTCCCAAAAGCTGAGGCCGGGGAAGTTGTGAAATCAAAGCCTCATGCCAAAGTCTCATGAGAGTCTCCTTTCAGTAAAGTCGAATGTTGCAAGTAGGTATTGGGATAGCGATCCAGCAACACTCGAGTCTTAGCAATCAAGTCTTCCTTGGAAACCTGACCAAAGCGGTAGCGATCCAGCAAGAGCATATAGTCCTTGCGCTCAGCATCTGTCGCTTTCTTTTTGAAATAGCCCCAAATATGCTGAAAGGCATTGCAAACCTGACCCCTACGCTCAGGGATTTGACAGGCACGGTCGATCAATTCTTGAACCAGACTCAGCTCCACCTCTTCATTCTTCAAGTATTGGCGAATCTCATTGTAAATATTGCTTGAATGGCTCAAAACGAGGTATTTATTTCTAGCCCAGAGTTGCTGGCATTGGGATTTTTGATTAGTTTGTTCCATCTTTTTCCTTACTTTCTATCAGTTTCCAGGAAGTATGGAAACAAAATTGTATCCTAAAAATGAGAGAATTATGAGCGGATAAATAGTGTTTTTGGTAGTTCCTGATTTTTCTAATAAACCTTGATTTACGAATATTTGGAGATAACGACGCATGGTTGCTGCACTCAGCCCCGTCAGTTCTTGTGAAACTGCATTTGTTACCTGATAATGCTCTACAAGATAAGATTCTATTTTTTCAAAAATAGCTAGCTCACGTGGTTTCAAAAGCAATTGAATCAGCTTTCCCGTACTATCAATTTAGAGATAACTATAATCAAGCAAGGTTTCTAAAATCGCTTCAAGCATAAATTGAGTGAATTCTATCTCAAAATATACTATGCAAGAGTTTTAAATATATTTATATAAACCTCTTGCATAGTATGGAAAGATAAATATTTAACTAAACGTTGTTATTGCTCTTATTAAAAATTATGTTATTTTCCGTGATTAAATCTTCATATTCAAAACAATCACTGTAATAAAAATCAATCAGATTAACAATTGTTGCAAAATCTAGTTCCTGAACCGCATTAAATTTATCTGTTTTCAAACCAGTATTTAAGACAAATTTATAATCTTCAAAATCATAAAAATCAGGCTCAGTTTCTGAATTTAGATTCATCATGATACGTGATGTCTTTGCTAACAAGCAGATATATTGAAAATCTCTATCAATATAAATTGTTTGATTGTTTGGATGAGCCATAATAAAGTGCTGATTTGGCGTGAGCATAATTAGATTTTCTAAGTAGTCGGCAATTTCAGGAAATAGTGACTGAGGAAAAATATGATGCGCTTGAGTTGCCTTTACTAATTCCGTAGACTGTTTAACCTCCGATACACCATTTCTCCATCTATCATTAAATTGTCTAATTTGGCGTTTAGCTTTGTTAACAGTATATTTCTCGATAGCTTTAGCCTGATAATGTTGGATTATCGATTTGTTTTCTACTCTCGTTTCCATCTTATTTTTTCCTGACAATTCATCTCGCCAATTTATTCTATTATACTGTAAGTCACTTAAAATGATTATATTATTCGAAATTCTCCCCTTAATAGTTCCTTTTTTCTTTAGTTTAAAAGCTAAAGGATTTAAGACTTTAGTAAAAATCCGACCACATTCCGTTTCACCATTAATTGGAGTATTCTTAATGGTGAAATTGATAAATTCGTCCCTCAATATTTTATAATGGTCTTGATCTTGAAACTCAAAAAACATTTCAAATTTTAAATATAAATCACTATCCTTTAAAACTTTTGTGATATATAAGAAAAGAAAGTTAAGTGCATTTATTGGCCGAAATGCTATGTACTCTAATAATTCTAGATTTTTGACTCTATAAAAATAACGGTTACCTGATTTTCTAACATCTAAAATTCTGCTGTATCCAAACAGCTTTATGGGTTGTCCAAAATACTTATCATACTCATTGCTAGCTTTTTTTGATTCTGTATCCGGTTTCGAGAAAATTTCTAATACATTTTCACGAGCATAGTCATAATGCCAAATATCAGAAACCGTAAATTCTTTCGATATATCATTTCCTATATACGATAAAATACAATCAGCGATGATTGAAAGAACATCATATGTACATTTCTGATCTATCCATCTAGCATTATTTGTTTTACGAATATCGTAATCAAATTGTGATAAAAATTGTTCAATATTCATAGATTATATCCTTCTTCAAAACTATTAAAAATCTTGTAAATATCAGTATCTGTATTAAAGAGAGAAGATTCTATTCTTTTTTTGACATGTAATTTATCCGGAGGAGTAACATACTCACTGTATTTACCTGTTTCTGAAACTTTAAAACCATACTCAGAAATTAAGTGATTTATAAATCTATTTGAATTAATTCTTGCTTGAATTCCATGAGTTTGACGGCCTGCAGATCTTGCGTTACTGAGAGATTGAGATAATTGTTGTAAACTTGGTAAATCTTTAAGATAGTGAATGCGGCATTCCTTTGCCCATGCACCATCTACGTAATTACCCTCAACTTGAATCTCTACAGACTTATCATAATAGGAATATTGTTTGCCCCTATAACTACTATAATGACGAATATTCGTTAAAAAACCCAATACAAAAACAAACTCTTCTATACTTTCAAAAGAAATTCCCGAAGTCCCCCACCGTGGGTTGATTGTTGTAAAATCAATTATCATTTTATTTTTTCCCTTATTTTAAAGCACCAAACCAATAACTACTTGTTTTATCTATATTCAAAGAACGAGTTTGAAAATTTCTAGCAATTTGATAAAACTTTCTATATTCATCAGTAGAAAAGTAAGCACGTTGACGTTCTGTTAATTCTTTTATATTCTTAGGTATCAATACCGCCAGCGACCCATTAGTTACCATCCCATGAGGTTTTTTCATAACTCGTGGTTTATAGGTCATATTAGGAGTAATATAAACATCATCATTCAAATACTTATATGTTGCAAATTTCTGTACTAAGTCACGAGAAATATAGGAATCATAATTGTCAATTTGAATGATTCTTAAGCCATCATCACTAACATTTCTAGATTTTAAAACTCTAATATCTTTAGAATTTTGATTTTTTAATTTAGAGTTAGAATTTGTTATTTGTCTATCTCGAAAAACATCAAAAATATCAAACTCCATCTTTTCATATACTCTATCAAAATCATCGTTACGATAGATAACCCAGTATGGAAGGTTTTTGTCAAAAATATAGTCTTTCCTTTGGTTAACAATCATGTTCCTTGGAAGAGATTTAACTAGTATATTTTTAGTTCTAGTTCCAAAAGTTTTTATTGCTAAATTTATAGTTTCAACTAAAACACCTTTAAAACCTTTTTCACCAAAATCTAAAATATTGTATATATCATAATTTTCAAGAAATTCACGAGTTTTATGATATTCAGGAGTATTGAGAATATTTTTAGGTAAAATCATTGAAACATAGTTTGCTGATTTTACAGCTTTTTCCAAAATAAACTCTGCAAGGTTTGTTGACTCATCATTATAATTCTGTTTTCTATAAGCAACAGAATCTTTAGATGATAATTTCAAAAAAGGAGGATTACCAATAATTAAGTCAACTTTCTGATGCTCAAATGTCATATAATCACTATGGATATATTCTATACTGACATTTGAGGGCAAATTGTTGTCGTATAATAATTTTAGAAGTTCAAGTATATCTGGATCAATATCAATAACTGTTAAATTAATAAGTTTATCAGCATATTTTCTAAAAATAAATGGAAGAAAATTTCCAGCACCAACAGAAGGTTCAATAATTGAAATTGTTTTTTTTTCAAAATTAGGTAACACATCCAATATCTCTTGAATAATAAATTTATTTGTATAATATGCTGAATGGCTTTGACGTTTCAAATTTGCCATTTCAATGACCAAAGATAAAGTCGATAAAGATAACGTTTCCTTGCTATCTAAAATGAATTGTTTTAGATTATCAAAAACATCTAAATTTTTTTCAGTAATAATTTTTTTAATTTCAGTTTCAGTAAGTATATCTTGATTTAAGAAAATATTAATTTTACGAGCAATTGATTGGAAAATAGCAGTAGG
This sequence comes from Streptococcus sp. HMSC066F01, assembly GCF_001837335.1. Taxonomy (GTDB): domain Bacteria; phylum Bacillota; class Bacilli; order Lactobacillales; family Streptococcaceae; genus Streptococcus; species Streptococcus oralis_S. The sequence goes on along the minus strand of NZ_KV832118.1, from coordinate 172,211 downwards.
TACTGCTTCTCCAATACTCTGTCGGATATTCATTTCCTCTTTCTTTGAAAGCTTCCGTTTTTCTTCATAGGTAAGAGCATTTAGTTCATTTAAATCTTTATCTAACCACTTGAATTGTTCAGGAATAGTCATCATCTTCATTAATTCACGGATAGAAAAAACTCTATCTTGTGTTGGATGAACTGTATTTTGACTTGCCATTTGATCATTTCTAGTATGAATACATGGAGCCACTTTGCTGTATATTTGACGAGTATATTTATCGGAATTTTTAGACTGATTAATAATAATTTCCCCATCAACAACCCTATGAGGTTTCTTTTTATCATCTTCATTATCAAAGGCACTTTCCCCTTGACCCAGATCATGAATCCAAGAACGCATATGCTCTGGATAAACTCTAAAACTATGATAAAAATCTCTTACATTATACTCTCCCCACTCCAACTCATCCATGTCCCCAATAACGTCATATAAGGATTTTTCTTCAACATACTCTGGAAACAACTCACTCGGAACTATCTGATTTGATAATTCTTTATCAACACCAATTACTAGAGTTCGAGGACGAGATGAGTTAGAACCATAATTTTTAAAGTTTAAAACTCGTTTTTCAAAGATATAATCTTCCCCTAGTTCTTCCGTTATCATATCTCCAATTGAAATAATCTCACCTGTTTTAGAAAAACAACCTGTCTTCCAAAAAGCTGCGACGTTTTCAAAGATAAAAAAACGTGGTTTAATCTCTTTAACAATTGCTACACTTTCATTTACTAAACTATTTCGATTTATTTCATTAGATTTTTTTTTATGGTTAGCAACACTCATTCCTTGACACGGGGGAGTCGCAATAATAACATCAACTCTATCATTTCCAAGTCGCTTCCATTTTTTTATTTCAGTATATATTTTTTCTTTTGTATCATCAAGCTTGATATCACCAGATATATATCCTGTATCAAACTTACATTTATTATTAATTTTTTGAATATTTAGTCTACGATCTATAATCTCATTCGTTGCAATACACTCAAATTCTTCAATCTTAAAACCATAGCATCCTACGCCTGCAGAAGAGAATAAACTAATATAAGTTGGTTTATTGTCTATCATTATTTTCCCTCACTCATTTCATACATATTTATCAACATTTTTTAAACATTGTATTTTTGTTTTTTAGAGTAAACATTTCCACAATCTATCAAAAACTTCCGCAACTTATTGTAAATTATAGATGTGTATCCGTTCACCTATTCAAAAATCTCTTTAGTAAATTATAACATAGAAATCACTTAAATCCTAGAATATTGAGTCTTCAAATATTTTGTTTACTGTACCTAAAAAAGCAATAGCTTATCCTTAATAATTGTTGAATTAATTTATCGATAAACTTTTTTATGACTTTTGGTAGTATCCAAAATCACAAAAATCCCCTTAGAAATCCATTTCTAAGGGGCTGTCTTTATCCAGCTACTTGTTCTGTTTCTTCTACTTTTACTTTTTTCTCCTTCTTACTCGAACCAGTCAATCGGCGCTTGCTATCTCGGATGGTATTCAGATCCTTGAGGAGTTTGGTCAGGTGCTCTTTTTCTGGATAGGCTTCTGCGCTGGCTGCGGTATAGCGCATAAAGAGGTCGTAGATGCTGGTTAGTTCCGTACGGACTTGTCTGGTCTTGCCGACTTCCTTAGCAGACTTATGCGCACGCGCCTGACTTTCCACCTTATCATAGTCTTCCTGCGCACTGATCACCGCCGTCAGCATAGGTGTCAAACCTAGACTGGTAACGGCCGTATGGTAGGGTTCTTCACTGAGGGTTTTGAGCAGACTCTTGATTTCTGCCGTTTCCACATCATTGCTATGCTTGGTGATATCCTTGTACTTGGCAAAGACTGGTTTCAAGGTCTCATGAGCTTCTTTGAGTTTGGTCTCCTTGATCTTAGCAAATCCCCTATGAAGAGTAAAGAGACCGACTAGGGCACTGTCACGATTGCGATCGACTTCGGTCAGGTTCGTCGCCTCTTTCTTTTCTACGATAGCGAGTTGGGCTTGGAAGTCTGCTAGTTTGCTCTTGAAGGAGTCGAGGTGCTTGCTATACATAGGCTCGTCCTTATGCGCCTTAGCAAAAACTTCTAGTAGTTGACCCGTATCTACCATGAGACTCTCAAACTCACGGTTGGTAAAGTTGGTATAGCTTAGCGGACGGATGGTGAATGTTTTTGTCATGATGGTAACCTTTCTATTTAACGAATCATTTAGTTTTCTCTTTATCAAATAAAGACTGGATTAGTTCTGGAAGATAGACCTGTTTTTGATCTGTTTTTACAATGCTTCCTTGTCTAGGAGGTTGAATCAAAGGTCTATCCTTTCTTACATAGACTTGAAGCAGTACACAGACCAAAAATAGGAGGCCCCATAGAGGAAGATCCAATAGGATACTCTCCTCATTTTCTTTATTTTTCTTCATCAGATTTCTCCTTTAAGTTGATAAGACAATTCTAACAAATAGCAAAGAACTTAGGACACTCATCCGCTCAACTGTCTACTTTATCATCCCAACAGCACTTTTTCAGTCTATTTCTTACTTTTACAGGAGAATTTAGTCATTTCAAAAACAAAAATCCCTATCTGACTGGAAACATATCTGTCTGTCAGATAGAGACTCTTACTATTTTTAGATTTTAACTTTTCTTGCTTTAGAATACATCTAAACTTTAGGAAAGACGACTGTTCGAAAGCTCGAAGACTTCAAAACTTTCTCAGATAGACTATCCGAAGCTTAGAATGCTTATAAATTTATGTATTTCTTGCCATTCTAAGTTTAGAATACATATAAACTTTAGGGGATTCATATCTTCGAAACTTCGAATAGCTACCTACCCTACTCCAATCGGCTTTTAACCTTCTTCTTAGTCAAGATACGGTCGTTTTTGTTAGAGAGAGCTTGGATACGAGCTTCAAGAAGGATTTTCCGTCCGGCCTCTGTTCGTGTGTAAATTAGGTGATAACGTCCAATAGTTGGCATCAGAAAGTCGAGGAATTTCTGTGCTTCTTCCTTGCGCTTGTCAAAAAGACTAGGCACGACATAGTAAGGTGACTGACCTTGTCGGACTTTCTCTGCCTTCAAGAGATAGCGCTGATTGTCCACTGGAGCAAAGAACTCTCCCACAGTCTGTGCAAACAGCTCCTTGTCTCTCATGCTTCCACCCTTGAGATAGACAAAAATCATATAATTTCCCTTGTCCTCCTCTACCTGAACGCGGGATTGACCGTCCGTTAGATGCCCCAAATCTAGCAGAGCCTTTCGAATCTGCTCACCCAGAGACTGCAATCGTTTATAGGGACTCTTATAGCAGAGGTAGCGCCAAGATGCAAAGGCAAAAAAGAGGAGACAGGCTGCCGTAAGCCACCAAACTCTAATCAGTCTCAATCTAAACAACAAGAGCAATAAATCCACTGCTAGGAGCAACAAAGACATGCGAACCCATTTTAATGCATCAAACTGGAGCATGATTGGAATCTTCTGTTGTTGAGCAGCGACTTCAGTGACAATCTCAAATCGATCTGCCACTACGAGAGCATCTTGCCATTTTTGTCTCAAGCCTGCTCGATCCTTGGAGAGACTCTTAACTCGCTCATTATACTCGCTGATTTGCTTTTTCCTAAAGGGGGGCTTTGGAAAATCCAAACGATCCAAACCGGTCTCAATACTCTCCTGATTATAGGCCAAGCCAAGAAAATGCTTCATCCGTCGCGACAAGGTCTGCAGATCCTGATTGCTCTCTGGTCTAGGCTCCTCACCAGGAAGAGTGATAAGTGCTTGTGCTTGAACGGCTACCAGATGCCAGATGTTACTGGTCTTTTCTGGATGTCCCGGCCAGATACGAATGGCACGGCCACGCATCTGGTTACTTAGCATAAAGCTCCCCACAAAGCTTCCGAGGATTAGGGAATTGACACAAGGAGCATCCCAACCCTCTCCGAGGAGAGATTTGGTTCCGACTAGGACTTGAATCTGCCCTCGTTGAAAAAGCTCCGTCACTGCCGCTACGATTCCCTTAGCTGAGCTAGGAAAACCAACCTGCACATAATCTTTTGGATCCAAGTGACCAATAGATGAGAAACTAAGAGGAACCTGAGGCAAGAGTTCCTTCAACTCTGCTGCCACATCGGTAGGCAAAATAACGACACTACCTGACAAGACAGCCAAAGACACAGGGATCTCTTGCTCCTGAGATTTTCGACGAATGCTTTCAAAATAAGGGAGAACCCCCAACTGAGAAATGGTTGCCTGATTATCTCCCAGATAGGTGGCAAAATCCTTGCGAATATAGTCAGCTAGTACTAACTGTCTCAGTTCCTGACCTAGACTCTCATACTCCGTCAAAAAGATATCGGCAATGGCAGACAACTTCCCTAGAGATTGGGTTAAAAGCTGGTCAGAAGCCTTAGACTTAACCAGATAAACCTGACGTTTTTCCACCAACCCACGCGCCTTCAAGTCAGCCTCTAACTTTTTCCTATATCCATCTGGATCCTCATACCAATCTGGTGTCTGATAGAGTATGCTCTGCAACAGCGTCTCCAGCCAGTAGGAGGTCAATGCTGGAAGCTTCTGGGTTCCCAGTAAATTTTGTAAAGAGGGAGGGATCGTTAACCCCTGAGAATGCATATAAATCAACATAGCAGACAAGTACTTGGGATCTTCTAAGAGCAAATCAGATGAAATATCCCCTTTGAGAACCTTAGACCCTGCTACAAATGTTTGAAAATCAGGATCGACTATAAGTTGATGAATATAGTCCCACTTAGTCTCCTCAAACCGTTTGAGACTTTCCGCCTCTTCAGCTGTTGGTGAACACATATAGACAAAATCCTGATGAGGGCAAAGAGTGTCTTCCTTTACTAGTTCAGGTACCGTGATTTCTTGATCGATCTCCCCACACATACGGATATAGCGTTCCCAAAGTTCAGGCTCGCTGTCATAAGGTGGTGTCGCTGTCAGGGAGATGAGTTTCAGCGGTTCATACTGCTTGCGAAAGGCTTCCAGACTTTTCCACCATTCATTGCGCAGGTGGTGGCATTCGTCCAAACAAAGAGTCGCAACTTTCTGAGCTCTTAGGCTTGCAAGCAAATCAAACCCCACAAAATCCTCTGCTTCTCCATCTTCTTGTGATTGCAGTTGGTTCATGGCGCTATGAAAAGCCTGATAGGTCACAATCGTTAATGCCTTCATCTCCTTTAAGTTTTGGGAAACGAGGTCTGAAAGCCTCTGACCCTCCCCTAGAAATGCAGTTTGAATCCTATCTACCCATTGTTCACGAATGGTGACAGTCGGAACTAAGATGAGGGCTGGGTTGCCAAAACGAGCGATTAGCTCGATACCAATGGTTGTCTTTCCAGACCCTGGAGCAGCCACTAGATGAACATGACCGTCTGCTTGATAGTCCTGAAAACGATCCAAGACCTGTTTTTGATATTGGCGCCAGCTTCCTTTAAAGTTTAAACCTAACATGATACTCCTCATTCTATACCGTCATTTTCTTATTCTCATTTTACCACACTTATTTCTCCAGTCAGATAATCCAGATAGTTTTTATTATCAAAATATGGTATAGTAGTATCATACTATCTATGAGGAGTTTACATGTCACAGGATAAGCAAATGAAAGCTGTTTCTCCCCTTCTACAGCAAGTCATCAATATCTCATCTATCGTCGGGGGAGTCGGCACCTTGATTTTCTGTATTTGGGCCTATCAGGCGGGTGTTTTACAGTCCAAGGAAACCCTATCGGCCTTTATCCAGCAAGCTGGGGTTTGGGGACCACCACTCTTTATCTTTTTACAGATCCTACAAACCGTCGTTCCGATCATTCCGGGAGCTTTGACCTCAGTGGCTGGGGTCTTTATTTACGGCCACATCATCGGGACTATCTATAACTATATCGGCATCGTGATTGGCTGTGCCATTATCTTTTATCTCGTGCGCCTCTATGGAGCTGCCTTTGTCCAGTCCGTCGTCAGCAAGCGCACCTATGACAAATACATCGGCTGGCTAGATAAGGGCAATCGCTTCGAGCGGTTCTTTATCTTTATGATGATTTGGCCTGTCAGTCCAGCTGATTTTCTCTGCATGCTGGCAGCCCTGACCAAGATGACCTTCAAGCGCTATATGATTATTATTATTTTGACCAAGCCCTTTACCCTAGTGGTTTACACTTATGGTTTGACCTATATCATTGATTTCTTCTGGCAGATGTTTTGAGAATAGAAAAATCCGTTTGGTTTCCCAAACGGATTTTTTCTTTGTTTTATTTTGCGACACTCTTAGCAAGGACAAAGTTTCCAAGTGTGGCAGAACCATTGCCTGCAACTGCTGGAGTGACAATGTAGTCACGCACGTCTGGTACTGGTAGATAGCCGTTGAGCAGAGCTGTGAATTTTTCACGTACACGGTCCAGCATGTGTTGTTGGGCCATGACTCCTCCACCAAAGACGATAACATCTGGTCGGAAAGTCACTGTTGCGTTGACCGCAGCTTGAGCGATATAGTAGGCTTGAACATCCCAGACAGAACTGTTGAGTTCGATGTTTTCGCCACGAATACCTGTACGAGCTTCAAGACTTGGTCCAGCCGCAAAGCCTTCCAAACAGCCTTTGTGGAATGGACAAACACCGTTGAATTCTTTTTCAATATCCATTGGATGTTTAGCTACATAGTAGTGACCCATTTCAGGGTGACCTACACCACCGATAAACTCACCACGTTGGATAACACCTGCACCGATCCCTGTTCCGATCGTGTAGTAGACCAAGTTTTCGATACGACCGCCAGCATTGTTACGAGCAACCACTTCACCATAGGCAGAGCTGTTTACGTCCGTTGTGAAATACATGGGCACGTTAAGGGCACGGCGAAGGGCACCAAGTAGGTCTACATTTGCCCAGTGAGGTTTTGGAGTCGTTGTGATAAAACCATAGGTTTTTGAGTTTTTGTCGATATCGATGGGACCAAAGGAACCGATGGCAAGACCTGCAAGATTATCGAATTTTGAGAAGAACTCAATGGTTTTATCGATGGTCTCGATAGGAGTTGTTGTAGGAAACTGTGTTTTTTCTACAATGTTAAAATTTTCATCTCCGACAGCACAGACAAACTTTGTACCGCCTGCTTCTAAGCTTCCATATAATTTTGTCATGATAAACCTCTTGTTTTTATTTTCTTTATTATAGCACATTTTGAAAGTCTAGATTTCTCTATATTTTAGATTTTCCTCTGTAAATCTTACCATTCAAGCAAAAACGAACAAACATATCATTTGTTCGTTTTGTTTTTAGATTGGATTCTTGAAGAGGATTAGGCTTTCACTTCGATGATCGCGTCGCCCTTGACAACTGAACCACTTGCGACTGGTGTCACAGAAGCGTAATCTGCAGTGTTGGTTACGATAACCATTGTTGTGTCGTCAAGACCTGCAGCAGCGATTTTGTTTGAGTCAAAGGTTCCAAGAACGTCACCAGCTTTAACCTTGTCGCCTTGAGCAACCTTTTGTTCAAAGCCTTCACCGTTCATAGTCACCGTATCGATACCAACGTGGATCAAGATCTCAGCTCCATTTGCTGTCTTCAAACCATAAGCATGTCCTGTAGCAAAGGCAATCGATACTTCTGCATCAGCTGGTGCGTAAACCACACCTTGGCTTGGTTTTACAGCAATCCCTTGTCCCATTGCACCACTTGAAAAGACTGGGTCATTAACATTCTCGAGAGCAACTACGTCACCAACGATTGGAGTTTGGATTGTTTCATTTTGAGGAGCTACTGAAATTTCTTCATTTGCCTCTGTAGCTTCTTCAGAAACTGT